>JAACDS010000144.1 GCA_009936895.1 Pseudomonadota bacterium | reverse complement strand
GTCATTCTCCATTTCATGGCCCTTGGATGGCTCGTTCTTCATGGTCGAGTGATTCATGGTCGAGTGATTCATGGTCGAGTGATTCATCGTCTTATCCTTCATGCTCGCGTGGTTCATGCGCTTGAAGTCCGAGGTTTTGCTGGATTCCGAGTCCAGCAAGAAGTGGGCCGAAGTCACCACTCGTTCGCCCACGCTCAAGCCGCCGCGAATTTCAGCGAATGCGCCATCAAAGCGTCCGAGTGCGACGGCTACGGATTTAAAACGACCTTCGCCTAGGGCGAGAACCACGCGATCTTGATCACCCAATCGAATCACAGCCTCCTTAGGGATGACTAACACATCGGGGTTAGCTGAGGTCTGGATAGCGACTTTCGCAAACATGTTGGGCTTGAGTAGTGCCTGCGGGTTGCCGAAACGCAGACGCACTCGAGCTGTACGCGTTTGCGGATCTAGGGTTGGATATACATAGTCGACCTCTCCCAGCCATTGCTTGCCGGCCAAGTAGTCCAACGTCATGGTAACCGGCTGACCTACCTTCACCAGTGGCGCTTGGCTTTCAAAGATCTCAGCTTGCACCCAAACATCGTCAAGGGTGCCCACCGATACCAGGGTGGTGCCAGGCCGGACAAAGGAACCCTCGCGGATGTTCAGGTTGTCGATAACCCCGGATCTTGGCGAATAGAATGTGAGAGATCGCCTGACCTGTTGGCTGCGTCTGAGCTCACCAATGACGGCAGCGTCGATTTGCAGTGCCTGCAGACGATTCTCGGCCGCGCTTATGAGCCGAGGGTTGTTTCGGTTCAGCGCAAAGACCAGCTCTTCTTGGGCGTTGACGAGCTCCGGCGAATACAAGGCATACAGCGGTTGTCCTTTTTCCACTCGGTCGCCATCGGCTTTGACGTAGAGTTTTTCTACCCAACCCTCCACCCGGGGGTGCACATGGGTCAATTGATCCTCGTCATACTGCACGTAGCCCACGGTAATGATGGTGGGCTGCAGAGAGCGCAGCTCTGCGGTGGGTGTGCGTACGCCGAGATTGTTGACGACGTCCGGTGATATCCAGATCGCGCCGGGCCCCGCTGTATTTGACGGATCGTTCCCGGCATAAACGGGTACCAGTTCCATACCCATGGGTGACTTGCCTGGTTGGTCGCGTCGATAGTTTGGGTCCATTGGGGCGACCCAGTAGGCAGGCTTTCGTTCTTCGCCTGTCGATTGGTGTTGATCGGAAAAGCGACTCGTTCCCAACTCCGCTAGATAGAATGCCGCCAACGCCGCGCTGGCAGCAGCCAACAGAGTGATGATGAACGATTTGCGTGTTGTCCTTGGCGTGTTCATGGTGTGGGGGCTCCGTCGCTATGGGTTCCGCCGGATGGCAGAAAGTAGTTCAGCTCGGTGATGGCAAGCAGCCGATCAACGCTGATGTTTAAAAAATCGATATTGGCGTTCAGCTCTGCAATTCGGGCTCTGACCACCTCTGCAAAGTCTCCCGCGTCGTTGGTATAGGCCGTTAACGAGGCTTGCGCCTGATCATGAACTTCTTTGAGAAGGCGCTGTTCGTAGAGAGTTTTGCGTTGATTTAGGCGTTGCAGCCTTGACCGTGTGGACTCGTAGATTGCGCGCATGGATCGCAGGGCGAGGGCTTTTTCGGTTTTCAGCGCCGCATCAAGGGCCAGAGCCGATCTAACCTCTTGATCCTGTCGGTGCGCCGGGAACAGGGGGACATCAAAGCTCACGCCCAGAGAGAAAAAATCGCTCCGCTCATTACCCAGTGGGTCGTCATCCCGGTAGCCATAACCGGTGTTCAGCGTCCACTGAGGTTTGTGCTGTTGTCTCGCCAACTCGATGCCGGTACGTGTCATCGCCAGTTGTTGGTCAATCGTTCTGATTTTTGGGTGTGAAAGTAGGGTTTGTGAAACTGCGTCAGGCACTTGCGTGTACTGTTCATGGCCCATCGTTGGCAACGTTTCGCTAAGCGAAATGGCTTGCGGGGCAACATGGGGTAACCATTCTCCCAATTGTGCCAAGGTCGCCTCCTGCTGCTGTTGGGCCAGCACGAGCCGGTCTTCGAGCCGGGTAAGCTCAAGCTGTGCGCGTACGAGATCATGCTGCTGGGTTCTCACAACCCCGCTGGTGTAGTTAGACTCGGCGATGTCCACGAGGTGTTCGAAAAGCGCCCGGTCGTTATTGATAAGTCGTATGGTCTCTCGATGCCTGTAAGCGTCTAGCCATAGCTGGGAAACCGCCACGCTGACGTTGGCTAGGCGGTCTCTGCGCATCAACGGCTGTTGCTCGCCTCGTTCCTGCAATTGACGACGTTTCAACTTCCTGGTGTCTCCACGTGGGAAGGTTTGACTGGCTTGAACCTTCAACTGGGTCATCGGCTCCTGCCCAAAATCGAAACTGTCCAATGGCAGATTCGCGATGTTCAGGGAGACAATGGGATCGGGAAGCGCCCCTGCCGCAATGCTTTGGGCGGCCGTTGCTGCTTGTCTGTGTCGGCTCCGCTCCAGCCAAGGATCGACTGCTTGAGCCAGCGATACCGCGTGTTCCAGGGTTAATGGGGCCTGAGCCTGACAGAAGGCAGAGCCAGCCATCAGCGCGGCGAAGATGCCCACATACCGTAAGTGTTCAATAAACAATTCTATGACTCCCTTTTCCGATCCCGAAGGAGGGTTGCGCGATAGACGCGTTTAATGGGGAGTATTAGGCCCCACCAATAATCCAAGGAGGTGTGGCCTGAATTTCAGGCGCACTTACCCCGTCTAGGGGAGAATCGGTGGTCGAAAGAGCGAAACGGAAGCGCGGCCGAGACCGGAAATAGTGTATGCCGGGTTGCGCATACTGGTGACATCAAAGGGTTGCGGCAGCGCGTGTGCGACGAAGCTCAGTGAAGCGGGCGCCGCACAGTTGTCCAGAAAACACTGCAGCTCTCCGCAACAGTCGAAGCGTGATTTTGCGCGTGCAGGTGAGGCGGATCTTTCCGGGTGATTTGTGGCAGACAGGTGGCTGTGTGTTGCGTGTGCTGTATCTAACGTCGACACAGCCACCGGATTCGCTGATGCCGCCTTCAGTGAAGAGCACGCGTCTGCGAAAGACGCCGCCCCCTGACCAATGAGAGACAGTGTGACAAGTACGGTAAGCAATGTTTTGCCGGTCTTTGTTAGCATGCGACGACGTCTTTCATGAATGACACAACCTGAGATGACATGCTGCAGATCTGATTGAAAAAAATCAACCGTGCCCGCCTGGTCCGGTTTCGGTTCTGTGCGTCACCGCTCATTTTGCTGAATTTCGGTTGACGCGGGAAACGGGTTTCGGGGGATGCCGTTGTTGCGCTAGGATCGACGGTTAGAGAGCTGGAGGGGATATGCGCAAACGCGACGACAAACAGCACGGCGACGACACCGCAGGCAATGGCTTGTTAAGCCGTCGTCAGTGGCTGCAGTTTAGTGCAGGAACCGCGGCTGCGGCGATGGCGACGCCGCTGTTAGCTGAGGAGTCAATTGAACGGGAACCGTGGCGTAGTGGCTCTGGTGCGCCACCATCGGTGTACGGTGACCGGCCGAGTTTGGCCTCGCTGCAGCGTGAGCAAATTTCGGTACATCCCTTGGGGCCTCAGGCCGGTGCGTCCTCAACGCCGTTGCAATTGCTCAACGGCACCATTACTCCGAATGGCCTGCACTTTGAACGCCATCACAGCGGCATTCCTGAGATTGACCCTGTCAGCCATAAACTTACGATTCACGGCTTGGTTGCTCGCCCACTTACCTTCGATTACGACGCGTTGCTGCGCTATCCCATGCAAAGTCGGGTGCTTTTTTTGGAGTGTTCGGGCAATAGTTATCGCAACACCCTTGCCGCGGCGATGGACGAGACGGCAGGTGGCCTTCATGGATTAATTTCCAGCGCCGAGTGGACGGGAGTGCCCTTGCACTATCTGTTGGACGAAGCCGGAGTGGACAGGGGCGCCCAGTGGGTGATTGCGGAAGGTGCTGATGCGGCGGGCATGAATCGCAGCGTGCCACTGTCCCTGGCCTTGGACGATGCCATGATCGCGTTGTATCAAAACGGTGAGCCGTTAAGGCGTTCTCAGGGTTTTCCTATGCGCTTGTTGGTGCCGGGTTGCGAGGGGAATTTGAGCGTTAAATGGCTGCGCAGTTTGAAATTACTCGATCAGCCGGCACAAACCCGGGAAGAAACCAGCAAGTACACGGATCTACGATTGGACGGGAAGGCGGCCCAATTTTCGCTTCGCATGCAGGCCAAATCGGTGATTACCTCACCGTCAGGTAAAATGACGCTTGGGCATCAGGGTGTGTATGAGGTCAGTGGTTTGGCCTGGTCTGGCAATGGCAGTATTCGCCGGGTCGAGGTCAGCGCCGATGGAGGCCGTTCTTGGGCCGACGCGATGCTGCAGTCTGAGCCCGGTCC
>JAACDS010000143.1 GCA_009936895.1 Pseudomonadota bacterium | reverse complement strand
GCGGCATTGAGATCGGTTTACGCCGACTGGAAGCTCGCCCAACCGCCACGCAATGCGTAGATTGCAAGGCGCTGGACGAAATCAAAGAGCGACAAATACACGGCTAACGGCAGCCCTGATGCTCTCAGGTCGTTTCGCTCCGTCACCGACAGGACCCCTGCATATGGGCAGCCTCGTCACTGCCCTCGCCAGTTTCTGCGACATCAAACAGCGAGGCGGTGATTGGTTTGTGCGAATTGATGATATCGATCCGCTGCGCATCGACCCAAACGCGTTGGAGCATATCACCAAGTCTTTAGCAGCCCACGGTCTCAGCGGCGACGGCCCCATGCAGTTGCAGAGTCATCGCCTCACTGAATACGCTGCAGCAAGAGATCAACTCGCCGACTTGTGCTACTTCTGTAACTGTTCAAGAAAACAGCTCCAAGGAGGCCGGCTGTATCCCGGATACTGTCGACACAAACAAACCTTTGCTCCGGATCATGCGGTTCGTGTCACCGCCGATCACAAACCGCGTCAGTTTCTGGATAGACACAAAGGCCCCTATCCGTTTGTCGCTAATGAGCATTTCGGAGACTTCATTATTTGGCGACGGGACGATCTGGTGACCTATCACCTGGCGACGGCTTATGACGATGGACATACCCACAGCCATGTTCTGAGGGGCGAAGACCTGTTCGAGATGACCGCTCCTCAGCTCTTTTTGATGGAAAAACTGGGATTAAATCCACCGGAATACACTCATATCCCAGTGCTCGCCTTTCCCGACGGCACCAAATTATCCAAACGAACCCACGCGCCGGCACTAAACACTGCAACCCCTGAGGCAAACCTCAGAAACGCCCTACATTTATTGGGCCAGCAACCACCTAAAGCAACGTTCTCCGTCGGCCAGTGGTTGGATTGGGCGATCACGTATTGGCGCTTCGACGCCATCCCCCAGGCCCTCGCACCCTTCTCTGAGGCCGACTACGATTAGCCGTCTAGAGCACTATCCAAGGATTTATAGCAGGCCTCTTTCCAATGTTTTTTGTTAGTATTGTAACATGACAAGCATATTAATAATCGACAACGACGCGACGCGACGTACCGCCACAGCAAATGACCTACGCGAACAAGGCGTTGAGGTGAGCGAACAGGGCGATTTGATCTTGGATATGCTCGGTAACGCGGACGCCATTATTGCAATCGACGAGATGGTTATCGATGCCGTGAACTCGGTCGCCGGTCTTGCACCCACCATTTTGTTATCTGCACATCCTTCGGTGAAGGCATCGGTTACAGCACTGCAGGCCGGTGCGAAAGATTATTTAGCCCTACCGGCATCACCCAGCGACCTGTTGGCGGCCATCGAGCGGGCGACCGCCTACAGTGTCCGCAAGCCGGTGGTCGACAGCGCGCCGGTAGAGATGCTTGGTTCTTCAGAAATCATGGACACCTTGCGACAGCGCATCGCCAAAATTGGACCCACGGAGTCTCCTGTACTCATCCTGGGACAATCCGGCACTGGCAAAGAGCTTGTTGCGCGAGGCATTCACGCGGCCAGCAATCGATCCCATGCGCCTCTCATCACCCTCAATTGCGCGACGGTTCCAGCAAACCTCATCGAATCCGAGCTGTTTGGTTTGGCGGCCTACGAAAACCGCCAGCAAGAAAGCATCGGGCTTGTCGAAGCCGCCTCCGGTGGCACACTGTTTCTGGACGAAATTGCTGAGCTACCGGCCAGCGCCCAAGCTCGATTGCTGCAGGTGGTTCAGGGTGAAAATCGTAAAGTCGGCCAGGCCCAATCGAATGCCGTGGACGTAAGAATTATCGCGGCCACCCACAAAGATCTTAAGGCGCTGACGGAAAGCGGAGAGTTTCGTTCGGATCTGTTTTACCGATTAAACGTCTTGTGCTTGGAACTTTCTCCGTTGCGAGGACGGCGCAAGGACATCATCGATATTGGCGAACGGCTGCTAGCCGAAACTTGCCAACGGTTGAACAAGCCCGGCCTTGTTCTCGGAGAACATGCCAAGGAAGTGATGCTCGAATATCATTGGCCTGGAAACGTTCGGGAGTTGAGCAACGCGATCGAACGCGCAGTCATATTGGCTGACGATGGCGCAGTGATCACACAATCCTTGTTGGCTATCGAGCCGGCACCTGAAGAGCAACTCGACGGCACCCAGGAGTCGAATGCAACTCAGACATCCCTAGAGGACTACTTTGTTCGATTTGTTCAGGATAACGAGCAGCTTCTCACGGAAACCGAATTGGCGGCCAAACTGGGCATTAGCCGAAAAAGTCTGTGGGAACGCCGACAGCGCCTGAATATTCCGCGCAAGAAGACCCAGCAACGTGGGCCACGCGAGTCATCTTGAAGCGAATGCTAGATTTTTTTAGGCGCAAAAAATCCGAGCCGCCACCACCAAAACGCATTCGCGAGCACCAGTTGGGCCCGAGCATTCTTGATGCAAGCGCCTTAAAGGTTATCGAAGTGTTGAACTCAAACGGTTTCCAAGCCTACTTG
>JAACDS010000142.1 GCA_009936895.1 Pseudomonadota bacterium | reverse complement strand
TCGCTACTCGGCAGCTATGAAGTGTCCGAGGATCAACGAGCCGCCTTAGTCGCCGACCTCACCTAACCCGCCTTACAGGTCCGCCATGCACTCGCGCAGGGTGCTGGCGACCTGCTCCAACAACTCGCCTCGGGTTGAGGTCGAGCGCCAGCAAAGACCCAAGGTCCGCCGGGGACTGTCTGAGCCATTGGCCGTAAACGGTATGTATCGAACGGGGCCTTTGTTTGCCGCGTCGGCAGGCACCGCCAGCTGGGGAATCAGCGTTACTCCAATTCCGGCAGCAACCAATTGGCGCAGCGTTTCCAGACTGGTCGCACTGTAACTCTTGCTCTCGATGCCTCGATGGGCCTGACACACTTCCAGAGCCTGATCGCGAAAGCAGTGACCGTCTTCCAGAAGCAACACCTCTTCGCCCTCAAGGTCGTCGGTTGAGACTTCAGCCCAATCCGCCTTGGGGTGATCGGCGGGCACGGCAAGCATGAAGGGCTCATCAACCAAGGCCATCTCTCGGACATTTTCTTCGCCCAACGGTAGGGCAAGCAGTGTGGCGTCCAGATCACCCTGTTTCAGCATTCGCGTGATGTTCGACGTCTGAGCTTCGGTCAGCTGAATGTTCAAATTCGGGAAGGCCTCACGTATCGGTGCCAGCACCTTGGGCAGCACGTAGGGAGCCATGGTTGGAATAATACCCACCCTAAGATCTCCACCCATGGGATCTCGAAGCTGCTCAGACAAACCCATGAGCGAATTGACCTCGATCAGTATCCGCTGTGTCTGCTGGACAATTTGCTCTCCCTCAGGGGTCAGCATGACGCGCCGGTTACTGCGCTCGAGCAGCACTACGCCCAACGTTTCTTCGAGCTTTTTGAGCTGCGTCGACAGCGTCGGCTGGCTGACAAAGCAGGACTCTGCAGCACGGCCAAAGTGGCGATACTCCGCAACCGCAACCAGATAACGTAAGTCGCGTAGATTCATGGCGCTGCCGTCACTCCGGCCTGATCCAGCATGTAATCCACCGCGTGACCAAGTTGCTCATCACTGCACTGCCAGCACATGCCCTTGGCAGGCATCCCATTCAGTCCATTGACGGTGGAAGACACCAAGGCCTGACGACCTTTTGCCGCACGCGGCTGCCACGCATCGGGATCTCCCAACCGTGGGGCCCCACTGATACCAGGATTATGGCAAGAGATGCAGGCTGCGTTATAGGTCGCCCGACCGGGATGTGCATCCGCCAGTGCATCGGCAGATTCAGAGGAGCATGCCGCCAGAGAGGCCGCCAAGCCCAGAACCGTCAATGTTTTTAGAAACGAAACCACAACTTTCACAAAAGTCTCCTTTGAATGTACATCATCGCAGCTGTGCAACGGCCCGACTGCCGGTGCTAACTCTTAAGGTCAAAACTATCGGCATCCAATGCAACAGGGAAGGCCTGTCGCAAGGCAGTCAAAGCCGTAGCGTCCAAAATCGCTTCGACCTGACAGGCCTGCTCGCCCACTAGCACCACGGCTTCACCATCCGGCGCATAAACAGCGCTGCCACCGGCATAGTCCAAACCATTGCCATCACGCCCGACGATGTTCAATCCAATGCAATAGGCCTGATTTTCTATGGCTCGGGCACGCAACAACGTTTGCCACGCAGCCGCTCTGGCTGCTGGCCAATTCGCCACACAAACCAGCGCGTCATAGTCCCCTTGATTGCGCAGCCAAACAGGGAACCGCAGGTCGTAGCAAACGCTCAAACACAGCCGCCACCCCTGACAGGAGACGATGACTCGCTCACCACCCGAACGAAAGTACTGATCCTCGCCGGCCATACGAAACAAATGCCGTTTGTCGTAATACTGCACCTGCCCGTCCGGAGTGGCCCAAATCAAGCGATTAAAATAGCCACCATCGTCGACTATTAGACTGCCGGCAACGACCGAGCCAAGGGCCGCTGCGCGCTCCCGCAGCCAAGTGACCGTGGGGCCGTCCATGGACTCCGCCAGTGCCTTAGACGCCATGGTGAACCCAGTACTGAACATTTCCGGCAGCAAAATGACATCCGCCGACGCACCAGCCGCCAAGAGCGATTCAAAATCGTCGCGGTTGCCCGCAGGGTCATGCCAACGAGTCGTGCATTGGATCAAATTGACGGTTAAAGGCGACATAAAATTTCCGCAGCTTGGCTGAGCGTGCTGTCGTCCTTGGCAAAACAAAAGCGCAGGGCGTGATATTCGCATTCGTTCGGGTTCTGATAGAAGACGCTGATCGGAATTGAGGCGATACCCTGTTCACAGGTCCACCTCCGAGCCAGCTCGACATCGTGCTCGCTGGACACATCTGCATAGCCAAGCAGCTGAAAATAGGTGCCCTGACTTGGCACAATATGAAAACGAGAGCCCTGCAACCGCTCGCAGAAGGCATCTCGCTTGGCCTGATAAAACTCTGGCAACTGCCGGTGGTGCTCTGGGTGCTGCTGCAAAAAGTCAGCGATGCCGAGCTGCACCGGCGTATTCACTGTGAACGTCACGTATTGGTGGACCCGTCTGAACTCCTTGGTGAGCTGAGGCGGAGCGACGCAGTAGCCCACTTTCCAGCCCGTCACGTGATAGGTTTTGCCAAAGGAGGAAATCACAAAGCTTCGAGCGTACAGATCCGCATAGGCGCACAGGCTCAGATGCTTGCCCTGATCGAACACCATATGTTCGTAGACTTCATCACCAATCAAGTAAATGCCGTGTCGGGCACACAGTGCTGACAGCGCGACGATATCCGTATCCTGCATCACCATGCCCGTTGGATTATGCGGACTGTTCAAAATCAGTAATCGGGTGCGCGACGTGATGGCCGCTTCGATGCGCGCCCAGTCGATTCGATAGGACGGAGCGTTCAACGGCACGTGCACCGCCACACCACCCTGCAACCGTATCACCGGGTCGTAACTGTCATAGGCTGGGTCTAGCACGATGACTTCGTCGCCGGCATGAACCACCGCTGCTATGGCGCAGAACAGTGCCTCCGTCGCGCCAGCGGTGACCGTGACCTCGGTTTCCGGGTCGCATTGCAGGCCGTAAAGATCATCGACCTTGGCAGCAATGGCTTGACGCAGCACCGAAACGCCCGCCATGGGCGGATATTGATTCTGGCCGTTACGCATGTGGGCACTGACCCGTTCAAGGAGTGCTTCAGGGCCGTCAAAATCCGGAAAACCCTGTGACAGGTTGAGCGCATTTTGCTCTGCTGCCAGAGCGCTCATCACGGTGAAAATTGTCGTGCCCACATCAGGTAACTTGCTGACGGGATTAGCGGGTAAATTCATAACATCCTTAAGGTCGCAGTGTGATGGTCTCTGTGGGGCCAAGTACATGCGGTTTAGACGGACAGTTCCGCAGGGTCAAAACCATACGCATAGCGGCAAGCGCAAGCAAACGTTGGCCACAGGTCAGCCATCGCATCGAATGGCTTTGTTCCTCTTGGCGGCCGCTGGTAGTATGCGCGCACCTTTCATGAGCGCTAACGCGCCGCGGCGCCTCGCCCTCTTAGGGCCGAAAGAATTGAGGCAGAAAACTCGACGCATGACACGGAGATAAGCATGAATGACTACAAGGTAGCGGACATCAATTTAGCGGACTTTGGACGCAAGGAAATCACCTTAGCCGAAGCTGAAATGCCTGCGCTCATGGCACTGCGACGACGTTACGCGAAAGAGCAGCCTCTGGCGGGCGCCAAGATTATTGGCTGCATTCACATGACCATTCAGACCGCCGTGCTAATCGAGACGCTAACCGAGCTAGGTGCGGAAGTTCGCTGGTCTTCATGCAACATTTTCTCTACCCAAGACCACGCCGCTGCGGCCATGGCTGCCGACGGCATCCCGGTTTTCGCCTGGAAAGGTGAAACCGAAGAAGAATACGAATGGTGTATCGAGCAAACCATTTTGCAGGACGGCAAACCTTGGGATGCCAACATGCTGTTGGATGATGGCGGTGACCTGACCCTGATCATTCACGAAAAATACCCTCAAATGTTGAACCACATTCATGGCATCAGCGAAGAGACCACCACCGGCGTGCACAGACTGTACGAAATGATGCGTGATGGTCAGCTGCGCATACCCGCCATCAACGTCAACGACTCTGTGACCAAATCCAAAAACGACAACAAATACGGCTGCCGCCACAGCCTGAACGACGCCATCAAACGCGCAACGGATATGCTGATGGCTGGTAAACGAGCCTTGGTCGTTGGCTACGGCGACGTCGGCAAAGGCTCGGCTCAAAGCCTGCGCCAAGAAGGCATGATCGTTCGCGTGACCGAGGTCGATCCGATTTGCGCTATGCAGGCCTGCATGGACGGCTACGAAGTCGTCTCTCCCTACCAAGGCGGCGTCAACACCGGAAAAATCGAAGACATTGATACACGACTGATGCAAGACACCGATATTTTGGTGACCTGCACCGGTAATGCCAATGTATGTGATTCGGCCATTCTCAGCACGCTGAAAAAGGGTGCTGTGGTCTGCAACATCGGTCACTTTGACAACGAAATCGACACCGCTTTCATGCGCGAGCACTGGCGCTGGGATCAGGTCAAAGAACAAGTCCATATGGTCTACCGCTCGGAGCAGGGCGGCGACTATTTGATCTTGCTATCCGAAGGCCGATTGGTGAATCTGGGCAATGCCATGGGCCACCCTTCCCGCATCATGGAT
>JAACDS010000141.1 GCA_009936895.1 Pseudomonadota bacterium | reverse complement strand
GAAGCAACATGCACTTGTCCGTGGATACAGCGGGACGTTTTGAGCTTCGGCACGCCACGCCGGGCAATCAATTTTCACAATCGCGACGTTCTCTCTTTCACTCTCCATTGAGGCGCAGTCATTCGTTGTCCAGCGTCCAGTCCCTGACACCGCTCTATCATGTCACCACTCTGGGTAGGCTTGACGCCATACGCAAAGAAGGACTTCTACCAAGAGCAGGTGGTAGCGGCATGGCGCGTTTGGGACTCGCAGGCGAGAATCTCGATCGACGGCATTGGGTGGAACGCTCACGAGGAACAGTGCATGTAGCACCCCGTCAAGGTTCAGGAACTTTTCAACTTAGCGCCGTTATGCATCGATTCGGAACCAACACACCTTTTTCTCAAGGCGATCAAATGGTGACGCTGGGCTATGACGAACCGCTCCATCGGTCTCGATCTTATCGAGGCGATCCTGATTTTAGTGGCGGTTTAACGACCCAGAGACCCATTCATCCGAATAGGCTCTTCGTTCGTTTTGACGATAACCGCAGGATCCGCCAAAGGCCTCTGACCGAGGTGGATAGCCGTTCACTTGAGATACCTGGGAAACAATATTCTCGTTCTCCGCATTTTTCACCCGGTGAGAAAAACTCCAAAAATGAAGGATTGTTTTTGTCGCGTGTTCGAGCAAACACGCTTCGGACAGACCATACGGATAGCGCATTAGAAAAGAGAGCCCGTAGCTCCAGTTTTTAAGAGCAATACGTCAAGCACTTGAGAATCCTGAGGAAAATTACTGCTATGACGCCAGCGGTCGGCACGCTAGCGGAGTCACGGAAAAACAAGGTGCCGACGACATGGCCTGTAACGCCAGGGCCTTCTTCTTCTGATTCGGCGCGAAGGCCAACCGATAGGTAATAGCGGCACCGATGATGCCGTGCAACGGGCCTGCTAATCGTCTGGGTGATCTTGTTCAGATCTTTTGTTGTCGGGGGCTGCACCGGCAAGAAGTATCTCTGGCCGTCGTAGATGCCGTTTAGGCAAAGTATATGAAAATGCAGGTTGAGGTTGAGTGCCGAACCAGACCGTTGTCTGAGCGTTACCGCACCGCTCTGGGCTCCTGATTTCACATTTCCATCCGACCGTTTAATCGCCGTATCCGTTTTCGCGGTACAGGTCTGTAAGACGAGTAGTTGAATCTATTTGTGATAACAGTCAAATCCCGTGGCACTCGCGGAGTAAGGGTGATTTTTGTTCAGTTCCCGTTCATGCTGGGCACGATAGTGTGTCGCTCGAATGGATCAGGTCGCAGGCAGCAGCACGTCCAAGCGATAGGGCCAAAATAGGGCCAAGACTGATCCGTCTATCAACAAAGCCGAAAGAGAGGTGAACATGACATCACGCGCATACGCGTTAAACGAAGCAAAACGATTTTCGATGAGTCAGATGCTGGCAATCATAACCCTGACCGTCTTGCCTGCTCTATCCGTCTGGGCTGACGGACGAATTCAAGAAGTCCCGGTGATCTCGTCTTATCCGGTTTATAAAACCGTTATTCGCGAGGAACCTCGTCAAGAATGCCATATCGAACAAGTCGCTCATCGCGACGCGGGTCGTAAATCGGCAACGCCAGCGATTGTTGGTACGATCGTTGGCGGCGCGTTGGGCAACGCAGTGGGCTCAAAAAAATCGAATAAACGCGTGGGCGCGGTGGTCGGTGGCGTGCTGGGTTATTCCATCGGACGAGATATCGCTCGACGCAATGCCGAAGCACATGCCGACGTGCGGTATGAGGATCGAGAAGTTTGCAGTACCGTTTACGAACAGGTGAAAGAAGAGCGTCTGACCGGGTACGATGTGCAATACGCCTATGGCGGCCAAACCTACAAAAGCCGCATGCGTAATGACCCGGGTGAGACCATTCGAGTTCAGGTACAGGTGCAGCCGCTCTAGAGCTCAGACCGTTCTAGCGCGTAGATAAGGGTTCAAACGTCAATGGAACAGCAATCGGAAAACAGTCGGCAAACCCATCCACGACGGAGGCGAGTCAGTGCTCGGCTGCTGGTGGTTCTAGGTGTCGTGTGCACGGCTGTTCCATTCGTGGCGCTAGCGGCTCGAGGCCCCGGCATTCAGTCACCAACAAACGCTAACGCATTCATGCAGCCGAATCGGCCTGCTGGCCGGTTTGTGAACCTCAATCAAGCCATTCGCATTGTCCAAGAAGAAAGCGGGGGGCAAGTACTGTCAGCAAAATCCGTTCGCGGGCCTGAAGGCTCCCAACGTCATCGGATTCGCGTGTTGGTCGACGGCGAGCGTGTCACCACTATGGTGGTTGATCAGCACGGGCGCCTGCTGCGCCGCTGATAAGATGCGTATTCTGATTGTCGAAGACGAGCCTAGCCTCAGCAAGCAGCTGCACGGCAATTTGACCCGATCCGGCTACGTTGTAGACCTCGCGCCTGATGGCCTGGAAGGCCAGTATCTGGCCACCGAATACCCCTACGACCTGGCGATTGTGGATCTTGGCTTGCCTAAGCTGACCGGTGTGGAGCTGATCGCATCGCTCAGAGAACGCCAGATTGCCTTGCCCATCCTCATTCTTACCGCGCGTAGTCACTGGCGCGACAAGGTGGAAGGCTTGGAAGCCGGCGCAGACGATTACCTGACCAAGCCCTTCCAGATGGAAGAGCTGGTGGCCCGGGTGAACGCCTTGATTCGGCGCTCCGCCGGGCACGCGACGCCTGTTCTGAGTCTCGGCCCCCTCACGGTAAATACGGCGAGCCAGCAGGTCTGGATAGACGACACGATGCTGGACGTAACCGGTTTTGAGTACAAACTCCTGACGTATCTTCTGCTGGGTCAAGATCGGGTGATTTCCAAAGCTGAGCTAACAGAACACCTTTACGCTCAGGACTTCGAACGAGACAGCAACGTGATCGAAGTGTTGATCGGCCGCTTGCGGCGTAAATTTTCTCCTCACGATTTGATTCAAACCGCCCGCGGTCGCGGTTACCGGTTAGCCAATAACTCGCCTACAGCACCGATTGGATCGGCTTCTCAGTGAATTCCATTCAGCGCCGACTCGTACTGATTTCGGGCTTGGTGTTGACGGTGTTTCTTTCGCTGACCGGCCTGTTTTTGGAGCGCGCTTATCGCACCAATGTAATGACGGGCGCACAGCAACAAATGCAGCCCATGATTTTCTCGTTAATGGGCTCGGCTGAAGAGCGAGATACGAGCCTGAATTTTTCCAACGGATCGTCTCAGCCACGGCTGCAACAGCCAGATTCGGGCTTGTATGCCTTGGTGACCGATAGTGACAACCAAGAGCTGTGGCGCTCGCCCTCTCTGGCTATGGCCGGAGAGCCAGTGGCTCGGCAGATGCTCCGAGTCGCGGCGGACACCAAGTTGTCACCGGTGGGTCGTTTTGACTTTGCCGAAAGTCTCGGCGCGCAGGCGCTGTACTGCTTGAATAATCGTGTCGACTGGGAAGGCTTGTCGAATCCCCAAGTGACCTTTTCGATCTGCGCCGATCAGCAGCCCTATGCGCGGAATGTAGAGCAATTTCGGTACGGTCTGATTGCCGGTTTCGGATCGCTGTTGGTGCTGCTGAGTCTGGCTATGCTTCGGGCGCTGCGCTGGGGGCTTCGGCCTTTGCGCCGCATCCAAGCCCAGTTAACTGAACTTGAAAACGGCAATAGAACCGAACTGGATTCGGTTCAGCCGGCGGAGTTGGTGCCGCTGGTCACCAGTTTGAATCACTACATCGTGCATCAAGAGGCGCTGCGCACCAGTCACCGACAAGCGTTGGACGATCTCGCCCACAGCTTAAAAACACCGTTAGCTTTGCTGAGCTTGGGCGTCAAAGAATCTCAGCCTGATCTACCGCTCCTGCAAGAGCAGGTTGTGAGGATGCGAGGCATCGTTGATCACCAGCTGTCTCGGGTAGCGCGGGTGACTCAAGCCGATGGCGCAGCGACGCAACCATCGGTGCCCGTGGGAGAGGTTATTTTGCAGCTGGTACGCGCCCTGTCCGT
Source organism: Pseudomonadota bacterium (assembly GCA_009936895.1). Taxonomy (GTDB): domain Bacteria; phylum Pseudomonadota; class Gammaproteobacteria; order Pseudomonadales; family Azotimanducaceae; genus UBA4421. The sequence continues at coordinate 505 of JAACDS010000141.1, read as the reverse complement.
TGCTTACCGCGGTCACCAATTTGATGTCGTTGAAGCCGACGAATGGGCATTGCGAATTCACGAAGACGACTTGTTAGATATGTTGGGTAATGTGTTGGAAAACGCCTGCAAATATGGTGCGGGCCAGGTGCGCATAACCACCACGACTGGAGGTCCGGGCAATCGACACCTGCAGATAGCCATTGAAGACGACGGCCCGGGCATCGCGGCGGACTTTGTCGCCGATGCCGTAAATCGAGGCACCCGCTTAGACAGCCAGACACCGGGCCAAGGCATCGGACTGTCCTTGGTATCAGAGCTGCTCACAATTTACGGCGGCAGCTTGGCGATTGGGTCCAGTGAGCTGGGCGGAGCGAAACTGAGCCTCGTGTTTTATCAGGGATGGCGGCTGCAAGCGTCGGTCAGTTCAAACGCTGGGTAAGCGCTGCAAAAAAGCGATTTCGCAGTGAATCGTGGTCAGCCGTCTTAGGCCCACACCGGCACCATCGCTCTAACAGCTCCTGAT
>JAACDS010000140.1 GCA_009936895.1 Pseudomonadota bacterium | reverse complement strand
CCAGCCACCAACAACTGGTGAGCCACCGGATGCAGTCTGTTGCCGTCTGCGTCGTCGATGATGCCATCGGTTAAAATATCCATGACCGACATGGTGCTTTCGTCGGAAGCCACTTCGGCAGCGGCAATCGCCGCAAGCACGTTGGCCATGGCCTGAGTTTCCGCCGACGCACTGTCATAATCTGGCTCATTCACCGCCGTGGTGGCGTGCCCGTCAATGTCCACCTCTGGCTCTAAGCCAAAGGCCTGCGCCACATCGGCTTTCGCTTGTTCGATGTCTTCAGCGTCCATGTCCGAAGCCAACTGTGTACTCGCGTGGCCGTCATCACCGCCGTCATCGTTTAACAGCCTGCGGGTCGCGATTTCCGTTAACGGATTGATGTTGATCGTTAGCGTCATACCAAAATCTGTTACGTAATCAACGGCGCGCAAATCGGCGGCGAGATCTTCAGGTTCCCCGCTGCCTTCGTGCAGATAATCGTCACCTGAATCAGCGTCTATCACGCGCACCAGGGTTGGCCCCATATGATCGTCCGGTAACTCAGCCCGGTAATAACCGTCTTCATCGACCTCAGCGGTGGCAATTCTGACACCTGCGGCGTTGTAGATTTCAACCGATAAGCCGCGCTCTGGCACCACGGGGCCTGCCAGAACGCGCCCTTTCACTACCATTGTCACATCGGTGACTGATACCTCCAGTTGCTGGCTTGCACTACTGCCTTCGCTGTTGGTGGCGATCACCGTGATGTCATAAGTCTCCCTCACTTCGTAATCTGCGGTTTCTATGAGTCTGACCTCGCCCGTGTCGGCGTCGATGGTAAAGGCAGATGCGTCGGGGCCGCTCAGACTGTAGGTGATCGTGCTGTCTGGATTGTCAGCGGTAGTCGCCTCTGCCTGATAGACGACGTCGGTAACATCGCTGTTTTCAGCAATACTGGCGGTTGTGTCGTTGCCGCCGGCAAAGGTCGGCGCAGCCACGCTATCGTTGTCGTCGTCGAGCGCATAGGCGACCCCTGCCGTACTCAGCAGGCCAAGCCCACCCCACAGCCAGAAGGGAGCCGCGTCATCATCGTCATCGTCTTGACTTGCTACCGCTTGACCTGTGCCTGATTGACCCGCTGCCGAGTCCATCTCGGCGGTCGATGTCTGTTGCGTATAGGTTTCGCCATCTGTCGCCGTGTTTTCCTTGACCTGGGACTCTTTTGCTTTTTCCTCTGGGTCAAGAGACGAATCTTCCTCTAAACCCGCGTCTTGCGAGATCATTGGCTCGTCCTTGGCGTCCTCTTCATCAGAGATCAGCAAATGCTCTTCAAGATGATCCGCCCGGGATATTATTTGGGGGTTGTTACTGGCGTATTGACGCAGCACGATGGTGCCCCCGTTGGGAGCGTGCACGAGAACATCGTCACCTCGGATCTCGGCGTTGAAGTTGTTCGCCCCCAGTCCTTCACCCACGCGTATCCGATAATCCTGACCCTCTTGAGTTTGCAGCCAGATCACTTGACCGGGTGCAAGCTCAATGGTTTCAAAAGAGAAAAAACCGTCACTCTCAGTAGTACCTAAAGAAAGTTCAATGTTCGTCTTGGATATGTTCATGCTGCTTCCATTCATTTTATTGGTGCCCTCTGCCTAAGTGTGGCTAATGCCCGTCCTTAATCGGCGATGCGTCCTGTTGTCTTTTAATCTCGCCTTTTCGTCTTTCTGACTTTTCGTTCTTATTGCTCGTGCGCTTGCTGGCACAAAAAGATCACTCGAACCCCTTGCTTGAATTCGTGTTGTTACACACCCTGTTTACGGAACTGAGATCTCGGTCTAAGAAGTGATCAACGCGTTCAGGCAGGCCTATACCCATCCGGGCATTCGATAAACGGTTTTCTAAGCTGTGTGACCAAATGTATAAATAACTCGAGGGTCTGCACCCCGCTTCCAAGCTGAACATCAAGTCACTCCTGAGGTATTTTTTTATCAACGGATCCTGCGCCATAACGCGGCGTCAACCTGAACCCGAGGCAAAGATATATTCTGTGGTAGTGCTTCATAATCTGAAACGACAGTCGGTATCGATTAACCGACAAGCGGTAGCCCAGGACAACAGGTCAATCGAACACTCGACCGTTTGGGAATTTGGTCTGCCGATTGATGTGCCTTGGGTAGATCTTTGTCAGGCTGTCTATACAATGTCGGGTCTTGTCAGCGCTTTGGATCGATCAATACGTGTCAACTCTCGATATTTCCTCTGCCACATCCGCTTCCTCTGCACGAGACGCGGTTACTGCGGTTCGAGACCACCTTGAACATGAGGTTATTGGTCAATCACACTTGGTCAAACGCATGCTGATGGGTCTGTTGTGCGGCGGTCACATCCTTGTGGAGGGGGCTCCAGGTTTGGCGAAAACCCGAGCAATCAAGGCGCTCGCTAGTGTGATCGAAGGCGACTTTCACCGTGTTCAGTTTACGCCGGACCTACTGCCCAGCGATGTCACTGGAACCGAAATTTACCGCCCGGAAGACGGTAGCTTTAACTTCCAGCCCGGGCCAATCTTTCACAATTTAATCTTGGCGGACGAGATCAATCGCGCACCGGCCAAGGTGCAATCAGCTCTGCTGGAAGCGATGGCAGAGCAACAAGTCAGTTTTGGTCGCCAGACCTTTACCCTGCCTGAATTGTTCATGGTGATGGCGACCCAAAACCCCATTGAGCAGGAAGGAACCTATGCCTTACCCGAGGCCCAGTTGGATCGATTTTTGCTGCATGCGCGAGTCGATTATCCAGACCGGCAGGCAGAAACCGATATTTTGCGGCTGGTCCGTGACGAGGCTGCTGGGTTGAGCGCCCCAGTCGGCTCCTCTGGCACACTGATCTCTCAATCCCAGATTTTTGCGGCCCGCAAGGAAATACTGTCGCTGCACATGACCGAACCTGTCGAGCGCTACATGGTGGAACTGGTACTGGCCACCCGCACGCCACCCGCAGTGCTGGCTCCGCTAATCGAACTGGGCAGCAGTCCGCGAGGCACCATTGCCCTGGATTTGTGCGCCAGAGCCAATGCCTGGCTGGACAATCGCGACTTTGTGACACCCGACGACGTTCAGTTCATTGCCCATGATGTTTTTCGACATCGGCTGATCTGTAGCTTCGAGGCAGATGCACAAGGCTTGGACAGCGACTACCTGATCGATCAATTACTGCAGCAGGTACCTGTACCGTAGTGTCCGATACGAGCTCTAAAGTGCTTCTGGGAGCCTACGTCTCTACCGATCAGCTCCTAGGACTGCGCTTTCGACCCAAACCCAAGGAACCGCTGGCTGCAAAAGCTGCCACCGGGGCTCAAGCTGGTCTGAAGCTCTCGAAACAAAAGGGCCGAGGGGTCGATTTCGCTGAGGTACGCCAATACCAGCCCGGTGACGATATCCGCAGCATCGACTGGCGCGTCACGGCACGCAAAAATGTGCCGCATACGAAGGTATTTCGTGAAGAGCGAGAACGGCCTGCCCTACTGTTTGTGGATCAAAGTCAGCACATGTTCTTTGGCTCCCAACAGCGCCTCAAGTCTGTGGCTGCTGCGGAAATAGCCGCTCGAATCGCGTGGCAGATTACCTCTGGCGGAGACCGGGTCGGCGGCCTGGTGCTGGATAATCTGGGCTACCATATGTTTCGGCCTTTTCGCACGGTACGAGCCACTGGCCGCTTGCTACAGCAGGTTGCCCAGAGCAACCAGCAGTTAGCGCGACCGACCCCGAAGACTGCCAATGCCGAGGCGGCACACCGCAGGCTGAGCGACGCGCTGAACGCGGTGAATCAGTTACGACAGCGGCGTAATCGAATATTCATCATCAGTGATTTGGCTGGACCCTTGGATGTCTGGCAGTCGTCACTGCACCGATTGGCCAGACACCATCATGTACATGTCGTGCAAATCAGCGACCCGTTAGACAGCAAACTACCGCCCGCCGGGGTCTACAACATTGCGAACGGCGATCGCACCGTCAGCTTTTACTCCGGCGACAATGCACTTCGAGCCCGTTACGCCAGCGACTGCGAAACACGCAATGGTCAAATCGTTGAATTGTGCAGTCATCCGGCGCTGACCCATCGAAAACTCAGCACCGCGGACACTGACTGGGATGCGATCCCGTGGGATTGAACATGGCGAGATACAGCGCATCGAGGATGCCTCGGTGAATACGGACCCATTAGCGGCTTTGAAAGACATTTATCTGCCGGTGGCTCCCGACTGGTGGCCCCCAGCGCCGGGTTGGTGGCTGTTGGTGCTGATCCTGATGGGCGGCTTGTATTATTTGGTACGCTTCGCAGCCTCGTATTGGCAGGCAACTCGCCCCATTCGCGCAGCAAAACGGATCGTCGACACGCTGATCGAAGAAGAACGCGAGTCGAGCAGCGACGATGTAATGCTTGCCAACCAGTGCAACGAAATCTTAAAACGGTTACTGGTTGTGGCGCTGGGGATCAACCACCTGAGTCAGGCCAGCGGTGATGACTGGTTGAAGGCATTAGACCAATTGGGGGAATGCTCGGACTTTTCTCAGGGTCCAGGTCGCGCCCTCGGCGAAGCTCGTTTTGCCCGAGACTTTGTTGCCGATCGTCAGGCATTACTGGGCTGCGTTAGGCGTTTACTGGCGAAAATCCACCACAGCAAAAGCCGGCAGCAATTGGAGGCTAGGTCGTGATCGAGTGGCTATGGCCATGGGCCTTTGCTGCCCTGCCCCTGCCTTGGTTGGTGCGGCGCCTTACCGCACGCCATACCCGTCAGCAGCCGGCCTTGGCCGTGCCGTCTATGGAAGATTTTGCAGCAGTGACGCAGGCAGAACGTTCCCAAGCCGGTCAAAGCGCTTGGCGACTCCTGGCTCTGTGGGTCGCGTGGGCATTGTTATTGGCCGCCGTGGCCAGACCCCAGTTCACGGGTGATCCGGTTAACTTGCCCACAACGGGGCGTGATCTGATGCTGGCAGTGGACATTTCCGGCAGCATGGCCACGGAAGACATGGAGGTGGATGGTGATTTCGTCGAGCGCCTGACCGTGGTGAAGGCGGTTATCGCCAACTTTGCCCAAGCTCGCGTTGGCGACCGTATCGGATTGGTGCTGTTCGGCACCAACGCCTATCTTCAGGCTCCGCTGACCTTCGACGTCAAAAGCGTCAATCGGCTACTGATTGAGGCACCGGTAGGCATCGCTGGCGGCAAGACTGCTATCGGTGACGCCATCGGTTTGGCTGTGAAGCGGCTCAGAATGCGGCAGCAGGATGAAAAGATCTTGATTCTGCTCACGGACGGCGCGAATAACGTGGGCGAAGTCGAACCTAAGATAGCGGCTGAACTGGCCGCTCGGGACAACATCCGTATTTACACCATCGGTGTAGGTGCGGATGAAATGCGAATGCCCGGCTTACTGGGTCGTATCAGTGGGCGTATGACCAACCCTTCGGCTGATTTGGACGAAGACACCTTACAGGCCATTGCCGACGCTACCGGTGGTCGGTATTTCCGCGCGAGAGACCCCCGCACCCTGATCGAGATTTACGCTCTTATCGACCAGCTGGAGCCCGTGGAACAAGAGGCGGAGATTTTTCGTCCCGTACAGGCCCTGTATTTTTGGCCACTGGGTACCAGCGTTCTGATCTGGGTCTTACTGCTGATCGCCGACTTCAGGCGATCTGCTGGTTCGCGGGAAGATCCACATGTTTGAGTCATTCACCCTTGAGACACTTGGGAGCTTTCATTTTCTGCGTCCATGGTGGCTCGCGGCACTGTTGCCCTTGGCCTTGCTCATCTATTTTTGGATTCGTCGCACGAGGGAACAAACCGAGTGGTCAGCGGCCATTAGCCAGCCCTTGCTCGAGGTCCTGCTGGACAACAACAGTGTTGCCACCGCTGCCCGGCTCAGAGCAACCCTGTGGCTGGGTGCTCTGATGGCCACCATCGGCCTTGCCGGGCCCGCCTGGGAAAAACTACCCCAGCCAGTGGAACAAAAGAATGACGCCCTCGTCATTGTTATGGATCTGTCCTTGTCCATGTTTGCGCAAGATCTTTCGCCCTCGCGGCTGGATAAAGCACGCCAAAAAATTGTCGACGCTCTGCGTTTTCGACAAGAAGGTTCCACCGGCTTGGTCGCCTACGCAGGCGATGGGCATGCCGTGGTACCCATTACCGATGACCGACATACCATTGAGAATCTTTTGGCCGCTCTCTCACCGGCCATGATGCCGGTACTGGGCAGCCGTCCGGCAACCGGACTGGAGCTGGCAAGGGAACTGTTTCGCAACGCAGGGCTCGTTGAAGGACGCATCTTGGTGCTCACTGACGGCATTAAGGACGTCCGCGAAATCAGCGATTTTCGCAATGCCGCCTTCCCGATTTCCATTATTGGTATCGGCACCGAAAGCGGTGGCACCATACCCATCAATCGCCCCAACGAGGCACCGCGTTTTTTGACCGACGAAATGGGCCGTCGGGTTCTCGCGCGGCTCAACGAGTCCTTGCTGATTCAAGCAGCCCAGCAAAGTTATGGACGCTACAGCTTGCTAACCATTGGTGATGGCGACTTACGGACCACCTTGGGCACAGCTCTGCCGACAGAGGACGCTTCTATCGAAGTGGAGCGGGAATTCGATATTTGGGCCGATATGGGCTTTTGGCTGTGCCTGCCCCTCGCGCTGCTCATGCTGGTCTCATTTCGTCGCGGACTGTTCGCCGCCCTGTTGCTCACCGTCATGGTACCCGAGCCCAGCTGGGCCCAGGCCAACCCCGTCGACAGTTCGGCAAACCAAGTGGCTGAGGCCCCTGCGGCGGTAGGCAATCCGCTGAGCCAGCTGTGGCAAAACCTTTGGCTGAGACCGGACCAACGGGCCTACAGGGCACTGCAAGAGGGTGACCCAGCCACAGCAGCGCGTTTGTTTGAAAACACCCAGTGGCGCGGTTCTGCGCGTTACCGCAGTGGAGATTTCAGCGGCGCCGTCAGTGACTTCACGCAAGATTCTTCTGCGGCGGGTCTGTATAACCAAGGTAATGCTCTCGCCCGCTTGGGTCGGTATCCCGAGGCCATCGAACGCTACGAGCAGGTGCTGCAAGACAATCCTGAGCAGCGGGAAGCGGCCTTCAACAAGGCTCTGCTAGAGAAACTGCTGAAACAGCAAAACCAGCAAGAGCAGACCGAGCAAGAACAGCAGGATCAGCAACAGCAGCAACAAAGCCAGGAATCCCAGACCAGCGATTCCGATCAGCAGCAAGAGCAAGGCGAACAGGAAGACGAACAACAAAAATCAGAACAGAAGCCTGAAGAGTCCGAGCAACCCTCTGACGACGAAAACGCTGAGGAATCTGAGGCAGAAGAAAACGCCGCGGAACGGGATGAAAAGCAGGAAGCACTGGAACAGTGGCTGCGTCGTGTACCGGACGATCCCGGTGGTTTGCTGCGTCGCAAATTCCAGCACGAAACCAAACAGCGATTGCGGCAAGGTGATTACAGCAATCGAGAAGATGATCAGGTTTGGTAATGCGAATGCTCGTCAAAATACCATTCTACGTAACCCGGTCTGTCGTCTCGCTGATTTTTGCTGCCGCCCTGCTGCTACCGGTATGCGTGCAGGCCGAACTGAGAGCCGCACTGTCAGCCCAAATAATCGACGAGTTGGACTCGGTACAGCTGGTAGTGCGTGACATCGGCACCCGCCAAAGCGAAACCCCTGACTTGTCGGCTTTAGCCGATGACTTTCATGTTCTCGGCGTCAACACCAGCAGCCAGTACCGCTTCGTCAACGGTAAAGCCCAAAGCTGGGTGGACTATCAAATCACTCTGCAACCAAAACGCACCGGCGAACTGATAATTCCTCCGATTGGAATTGGACAGCAAGTCACCGACTCGATACCGATCAGCGTACGCGCGCTCAGCGCCGACATGCGCCGTAAAATTGATGCCCTCGTCTTTTACGAGATGGAGCTGTCCAGCGACTCTATCTACGTACAAAGCCAGTTGTTACTGACACGACGCTTGGTGTATGCCGACGGAGTTCAACTGTATGGCGGCCAATTGGAAACGCCTGTACTGGATGGCGCCCAGGTGTTTGCACTGGGTGAGGGGCAGTCTTCGGTAATCCAGCGTAACGGCCGGACCATGGGCAGTTACGAGCAGCGTTATGCCATTTTTCCCGAGAAAAGCGGCACACTCACCATACCCAGCGAAAGCGTTACCGCCAGTGTTCGTGTCGTTGACGGTGTATCCACTGCACGCAAGACAGTGCGCATCAGTACCCAAGAAGAGCGTGTGGCGGTACGCCCAATTCCCGCAGAATATCCCATCGATCGGCCTTGGTTGCCTGCTATCGCGGTCACAGCGAGCGTAGACTTTGAACCGTCGCCGGCTCAGGCGGTAAACGTTGGCGACACGATCAGGCGGACTCTGACGGTCACCGTTATTGGCAATACCGGTACGAGCGTGCCGCCGACTGCCTTGGCACCCAATGAGCGGGAATTCAAATTCTATCTACAGCCCACCCGCATCGAAAACGAAACCTTTGGCGAAAATCTGGAGGGCTATCGGGTAGAAGCCGTGGACTTAGTCCCTATCACTCCCGGGGCTCTTGGTATTCCCGGCACGCAGATTACCTGGTGGAATACGGATACCGAGACCGTGATGACGACGGACATAGAGCGACGAGCTCTAAGCGTTCAGGGTCCGAGCATTGTGGATGCAATCCCAAAGCTGCCTCCTGTTGCTGGACCAGTCGATAACACGCCACAGCTGGGCGGGACCGTGCAAAGTAATGCAAATGGCTTGAGTGCTTGGACGCTCCTGTCTGCCCTAGCAATCTTCACGCTCACGGTATTGATCTGGCGAACACGCAACCGTCGCAGGACTAGAACCAGCGCCACGCCATCAACGCTAAAACAACCGTTGTCTGCGCCTTCCCAAAAACAAGTGATCCGATCCGCAAAAAGTGCGGCACCTCTCGTGCTGCGCTCTGAGCTCGCCGCCTATCTCACGCACGCTACCCAAGGGGACCAGGTCAGAGCCATAGCCAAATTTTGCACCAGCGGCGATATCGCAAAGATGTCAATGGATGCTCTGGACGCCGCGTGCTACGGAACAGGAGAATTTACAGACTCTGATCGCGAACAGATTTCCGCGGCCTTGAAAAAATTTGCTCAACAGCTGAATCGGATTCCCAAGGGTAACAGGACAGACCTACCCCATCTTTATCCGAGATAGCGACTGGTTTTTGCTCGGCACCAACCCGTTCAGGCCAGACTCTTGATCACGATCTCGTACAAGTCGCTGGACAGCGTAGAGCTCTCTGACATCCGCGTGAGTTGCTTACGCATCAACCGTTGTCGGGTCGCATCATAACGTCCCATACGTGTGAGCGGCGTTGTCAATCGGGAAGCCATTTGAGGATTCAGGGCATCGAGCCGCATGATGACATCGCTTAAAAACTCGTAGCCTGACCCGTCCAGTTGATGAAACTTTCGGTTATTCAGCATGCCAAAGGCGGCGTAAACCGAGCGCGCGCGATTGGGGTTTTTTGCGTCAAAATCCGGATGCGCTTCCAATGCCCGCAGGCCGTCTATTGTAATTAATGGACTTTGGGCCTGCAGATTGAACCAAAGATCAATCACCAAGGCGTAGTCCTTCCAAGCCTGATAAAAGTCTTCCAGCAAGCGGTCCTTGAAGGCCTCACTGACACCCGTATGACGGCAGGCAATGGCCAACACCGTTCGACGGTCAGTCAGGTTGTCAGCCTTGGCATACCGTGTCTGTAACAGTTCTTCTAAGACAGCACCGGTTTGCGTTTTCGCTAGGTAGGAAAATGCGGTGTTTCCCAGCGCACGACGAGCCATGCCCGACGCATCGGCCTGATAGGCTTGACCACTGTCATGCATCGCCACCAAGGCCTCCCACGTTTGAACATGAGCTTGCGCAGCGTTTTCAACTGCCGCGTCGCGGGCATCCAACAACGCATCTACATCAAAGCCCCGCAGCTGTTCGAACAGATAATTCTCATTAGGCACCGCCAACATCGTCGCCGCTAGCATTTGCTGTTCTGGCGTCTCCAACGCCAAGGCTCCCTTGGCCAAGCCACCCAGCGTAACCACCGGGTCGACTGTGGCGTTGATGTTGGTATCGAAGTGTTCCATCCAAAGGGTTTGCATGGCATCCCAGCGCACAAACCCGTCGGTATCGTGCTCGACTAAGAAGGCCAGCTCTTCAGCGTTGCGTTGATGAGACACCTTCACCGGCGCAGAAAATTCGCGCAAGAAACTGACAACGGGCTTAGTAGACAAATGGTTGATGCTTAGCTCGTGCTCACTCTCCTTGGCTTCGAGCAGCACCGTTTCACCGCCGTCTCGTATGGCCACTGCCGCGTCGCTTGTGACATCCGTCTGATTCAGCACGACACTGTTACCGTCCGCGCCAACGAATCCCAAGGCCAGCGGCATATGGAAGGGCTTTTGGTGCTCTTGATTCGGCAGCGTCGCGGGAGACTGCGTAATCTGCAATGTCAGCGTGCCCTCCGCATAGGACTCGCTCACACTGACGTTGGGCGTACCCGGCTGTTCGTACCACCGTTTGAACTGAGCTAAATCTACATTACCTGCATCCGCCATGGCCTGAGCAAAATCATCAGTGGTTGCCGCGGTGCCATCGTGACGGTCGAAATACAGGTCTGTGCCCTGTCGAAACGCATCTGCCCCCAAGAGCGTGTGATACATACGCACCACCTCCGCTCCT
>JAACDS010000139.1 GCA_009936895.1 Pseudomonadota bacterium | reverse complement strand
TTTCCCCTTATTTCCCGTTTATAGAAAAGTATCTGCATTCGGCAAGGTCTGTCTACGCCAGTGAATATTCGCTATAACAAGACAAGCGATAACCAGAGGAGAAGAAAATGCCGAACGTGGAAGAAACACGTGTCAGAGAAACTATCCAAATCTATTTCGATTCAATGTTTGAATCAAAGGCAGACAAAGTTCATCAGGCGTTTCATCCCAACGCACGCATTAGCGGCGATACCCCCCAATGCTTTTTTGAAATGACCGTTGCGGACTTTGCGTCGTTTGTCGAGTCTCAACCGGCTGCTATTGACGCCGGTGAAATCCCATTTCTCGAAGTGTTGTCGTTGGATGTACACGGTCAAACGGCGGTGGCCCGGGTGAGGGATGACTATATCGGTAACCGCTATCTCGATACGCTGTCGTTTGTGAAAACCAACGATCGCTGGTTGATCTATAACAAGCTTTTTCACATAGAAGGCCCTGCAGGAAACTAAGCAAACTGGGCCCGGGCGCGAGGTTTTGTTTGAGGCACAGGCGAGGTTAGAGTCTCACGCCGAGAGCTCAATTGAAATTTCACCCAGCCAGAATCGAATCGAGCAACTAAAATTGAGTGAGGTATGCAGCTACCATGCGAATACTGTATGTCGACATTGACACATTGCGTCCGGATCACTTGGGCTGCTACGGCTATCATCGTCAGACCAGCCCAAACATTGATACCTTTGCCAAAACCGCCGCTGTGTTCGAGAACGTACACGCCAGTGATGTGCCTTGCCTGCCCAGCCGCACAGCGTTACTCACCGGTCGGTTTGGTATTCACAATGGTGTGGTTAATCACGGCGGGACTGATGCGGACCCAGTGATCGACGGAGCCGGCCGAGAATTTTGGTCGCGCCTTCAGCTTGAGAGTTTTCCATCTCAACTCGCCAATGGCGGTGCTCCCTTTCGTCTTAACCAAGACAATATGCGGACGGTTTCGATTAGCTCATTTGCTCAGCGGCATTCGGCGTTTCATTGGTATGCGGGTTTTGATGAAGCATACAACGTCGGTAAGTTTGGCTTGGAAACAGCCGATGAGGTTTACGCAATCGCAGAGGATTGGCTTACGCGAAACGGCTCGAAGGATAATTGGTTTTTGCATGTGCACATGTGGGACCCTCATACGCCTTACCGAACGCCCAAAGCCTTTGGGGAGCCATTCGCTGATGAACCGCTTCCGAAATGGTACACCGAGGAGGTTCGCGCTCAGCATTGGGACGGTTGTGGCCCCCATTCAGCCCGCGAGTGCTATGGGTTTGCACCGAATCCCGCAATGGCATCGATGTTCCCGCATCAGCCGCAGGAGGCGCCGGATCTCGTTGGCGCTCGCAGTATGTTCGATGGATACGACAATGGAGTGCTGATGGCAGATAGATACGTGGGCCGTCTTCTCAACCTGCTGGCGGATATCCGAGTGGATCAAGAAACGGTCGTCGTTGTTAGCTCGGATCACGGGGAGAATCTTGGTGAGATGAATGTCTACGGCGATCATCAAACCGCGGATCAAATTACCACTCGTATTCCCATGATCATGAAATGGCCGGGTGTGGTAGAGAGTGGTCGATACGCGGCCAAGCATTATCACATTGATGTGTTCGCTACCCTGTTAGAGTTAGCTGATAAGACGGTACCGAGCTCGTGGGATGGGCAAAGCTTTGCTGAATCCCTGCGTCAGGGGAATGACGTCGGCCGAGAAGAACTGGTGGTTTCGCAGGCAGCTTGGTCGTGTCAGCGCGGTGTGCGCTTCGATAACTACCTTTATCTTCGCACGCGGCACGACGCTTACCATCTTTGGGCGGATGAAATGCTTTTTGATGTCGTGGCTGATCCGCATCAGCAAACCAACTTGATGGATGTCCAGCCACTGGCGTTGCAACTGGGCAGAGACAAACTCGACAGCTGGCGCGCGGCCATGCTCGTTGATGCAGCCAGAGGCCGAGACCCCCACGACAATGTAATGGCCGAGGGCGGACCCTATCATGTGCGGGGCAAGCTTGAGCCCTATCTAGAACGGCTTCGACAGACCGAACGCGGAGCGCTGGCCGACCGGCTGGCTGAAAAGTACAGCGTCTGAATGGCGATGCTGCGCGGCAAGGTTCGCATAGGGTTGTCGCTCAGGGCAGTTCAACAGAGGAACTGGTCAAAGTTGGCAACAAAAGCTGAGGTGAGGCTTGCAGTGGATCAACTCGAAACTTTGGGATGGTCACGATTATCTGTCATTGAGACTAAAGGACGGTCATCAACGATTATCATGCTCAATCCCGCACTAGAGTTGAATATGTAGGGGTTTCTAACCTGATCAGGGTGACATCTTCAGCTGAAGTAAATCCACAACACCTACAACATTTCTCCTGTTATCGGCGTTATACGCGCACTCGCTTACACGTCGATGAGGGAAGTGCTGTTGTAGGTGTTTCGGAATGGGCGGGGCCATCATCGCAAATGCATTTACTGGGCACTTGGCACCTACTAAAAAGTGCAAACCTATCCCCAGACAGAGTCGCTCAACTCACGTCTATGACGTTGCTTACCTCCATATGATAAACCTGCCCGTCGCGCCACAATTGGACTATCGATACTTGACCACCGAAGAACTGCCCACCGATACGTTCATATGTCACTGAGCACTTGTCGTTCTCATAAATTATCCGAAACTCGGTGGAGACCGTATCTTCATCTTCTACCATCGAGGTAAGCTCCTTGCGCAAGGAATCGCCCGATAAAGTCTTGTTTTCATGGTGTATCTTCATCACCGCGTCATCGGTGAACATCGCAAAAACGCCGACCAGATCCTTGGCATCCCGAACTTGTTGAAGTCTTTCTGTGTTCGTCATTTGCCTATCCCGTAGTTGCGAGTTCTTGGGTTTAGGCCACGTAATGTAACTTATTGGTCAGGCTTCGCGAAGAAAGGTTGTCGGGCATAGATACTTTTATTCTTCGCTTTTCGCGATTCTTTTGATACGAGAGGGTGTGGAGGCCATCGTCCGCGACCTCGGGCAGACGAGGCTTTTTCAAGATTTAATGCTAACGTGTTCAAACGCGCATCTGCGCGACCTTTAATGAAGAAAAATAAAAAAAGGAATATCCAATGAAAAAAACACTAATAACCACCTTTGCATCCGCGCTTACGCTTTTGTCTGGGGTTGCCGTTGCAGACGAAACAAGCATGTTTACTGGTGGCATGAATCCAAACGCCCCACAAAACGTCCAGTCGCAGCTTTGTACGCTGAACAAAGGCAAAAGCATGGCTCAATACGAGAAAATGTTTAACAAGTATATCGCTTGGTCCAAGGTGAATGACGTTGAACTGACTGTTGTACGAACCATGCCATTCATCACGCACGACAACCCTGATGGCAGAAGTAACACGCAATTTGTGGAGCATCTTGTTTCAGACCATTCCACCTCTGGGAAAGCCTGGGATCTATGGGTCAGTACGCCTGAGGGTCAAAAGCTTAATGAAGAATGGCAGAGCATTGCCCAGTGCGATCTCAAGATGTCTACGCTCAACACTCAGTGGGCGGATGTCGAAGCACTGAACAATACGGATTCGCGC
>JAACDS010000138.1 GCA_009936895.1 Pseudomonadota bacterium | reverse complement strand
GTTTGTCGACCTGAGCCAAGTGGAATGCCTGCTGCCTCTCGCCGCTCAAGGTGTGCTACATCAGTCGGTGCACGGCACAGCCCCAGAGCGCCATGGCAATGCACATCCCGAACATGCGCCCTATGGGGTGTATCCCTGTCAGGGCGAGGATGCATGGGTTTTGATTCAGGTGCAGTCAGAAGACCAGTGGACGAGCATCCAACGTCTCATACCCGGACTGGCAGACTTTGGCGATCTGGCCAGTCGGCTTCGGCGACGTCAGGATCTAGATTCGGTCGTCGCACAATGGACGGCCCTGTATTCGTCCGAGGCGGTCATGCACCGACTGCAAGCCGAAGGCATTACCGCCGCCAAGCTCAACAATGGCGAGGATCTGCTGCACGAACCCCAGCTAACAGATCGTCAATACCTGCAATGGTTAGAGCGGGACTATGTGGGTCTTCAGCCCAACGCCAGTGCGCCGTTTCGCACCGAGGCTGCACCCATCCCCATCGAAAGCCCAGCCCCGACCCTCGGCCAACACAATGCGTTTGTGCTGGCCGAAATGTTGAAACTCAGCGACTCGGAAATTGCCGAGTTGGCAGAGCTCGGCATCATCGGTACGACACCGAGACTGCCCAAGACCCAGTAGTCGAAACCCAAAAACCAGCACCAAACTGGCTATGGCGCCATATCCAACAACTCGGTAAATCCAGACGGCTTATGCGGCCCGATAATCAACTGCTCCAGCACCCCGTGACCTCGGCGCTCTCCTAACGAGCCGGTCATGTGCGTGTCACAAATGGCTTGAATGTGCAGGGTGTGGGCGTCATCGACTTCACTGAGCGTATGCTCTTCGTATGTGGACGCAGGCCCGCCATGGTAGACGCCATGACCGAAGGTTTCGTGACCGTAACCCACGCCTTTCATATACCAATGAAACTTGGGTTGCATGGTGATGGTGACCTCACCCTCATCGCGCCTGCGCTGCCACTGTATCTGGATTTCCTTGGCATGCCGGGTGCCGGGAATGAAATCGATATGCGACGACACATGAGCCATGGGTTCTGGGTCGCCCTCACCGTTGAGGGGCACGAAGGCTCCTGCGGTATTCCACGGATCACCGAACTCGTCATCGTTGAGATGATACAAACTCACACCGTCGTCCCAGTTTATCGGAGCCCAAAGCCAATAAAACTGCTGAAACGGTTCCGCTGACGGATTGGCCTGTGGGTCTCGTTCACCGATAGGCCGCACCCCCCAGGAACGGTCTCGGGTGCCCAGCCAGCGTACTGGGGCCACATCGATCCGCTCCCCCTGATGCTTGATCCACCCTTCCCAACTGCCGTTTTGTGTTAAACGGGTGTAGTCCATAAACAACTGGGAGCCAAGACGGCGTGTAAAGCGCGGCTCTTCTTGAGCCGGTGCGCGACCTCGAAACAACAGGTCCGCCTCAATACCGTGTTGGGGCGCATCGATCAGAATCCGCAGACATTGCAAAGGTTCCACCACTACCACCTTGATACTGCCCACCTGAGTGTCCATACGCTCCATACCCAGTGCCCGAGAGCACAAAATATTGTGCTGCACGCCATTACGAATCAGTGAAAAGCCAGCGTCGATTACGTCCAGATGCGGATAAATCCCCATGCCCAGAGCGAAAAAAACGTCACCGTCAATGTCATAGCCGTTGAAAAAATAGCGATCATAAAAATTCCGGCTCTGGCCTGCATAGGCTATGGGCTCTGGACTTTGGTGAATTGGAAAGTCGTCTCCCTTGGACAGCATGGCCCCTCCCTCTCATGGTTAGCGTGTGGCGTACAGTCTAGCCTCATCGCTGTCTTTCTGGCAGATTGCTTGAAGCCGTTTAATTCAATCAGCGAGAGAGTCCTATGCGTCGAGCAATTTTATCCATCATCACCTTCGTTACTGCCATCGCCTTCGCCGGCACAGCAACCGCCGGCCACCACCTGGCATCCGAACAGCCAGTGGTCAGCAACCTGACATGGATGACGGGCAGCTGGGCAGGCGACATCGGCGGCCCGACGCTGGAAGAAAACTGGACCGAGGCCAAGGCCGGCAGCATCGCCTCCTTAGTGCGAATTACGTCTCCGCAAGGCACTGCCATGGTGGAAATCGTCAACATTCAAGAAATGGACGACACCCTGGTACTGCACATTCAACAGTGGGATCCAGGCTTTGTGGCTCGGGCCGACGCCCAAAAAATGGTGCTGGAAAGCATTGGACACCAAAGCGTGCGCTTTACCGCCGCCAGCCCCGGTGGTCTCAAAAAACTGGGATACAGCCTGACGGAAGAAGGCCAATTTCTGGTTCAGGTCACCACCGCAGAGGATCAAGAAATGACCCTGCCCTTGAGCGCCATGCAGCGATAAACCCTCAATTCAGGCCGGAGAGTAACCATGGCTACCATCAACAGCGTACTGGGTGAGATCGACAGCAAAGACTTGGGTTTCACGCTCATGCACGAGCATGTCATGGTCGCCGCTAGTGGGTTGTCGACCCACTATCCGGACTTGCTTGGGCCGAATCGAGAGCAGCGGGCCATTGACTGCCTGAAAACCGCCAAGGCTCATGGCATCGACACCATGCTCGATGCCACCACCTTCGACTTGGGGCGCGATCCAGCGCTGCTCAAGGCCGTTGCCGAGGCGTCGGGCGTAAACTTGATCAACGTCACTGGCTGGTGGCTGGATGTACCCCGCTTTATGCAAGGCGTCGGCGCCAATCAAATGGCCGATGAATTCATCAAAGATCTCACCGAAGGCTTTCGCGGCACCAACATCAAGGCCGGCATGCTCAAGTGTGCGGCGGATTTCGAAGGCGTGACGCCGCCGCTGGAAACCATGGCCCGGGCGGTGGCACGCGCCCACCTGCAGACCGGTGTGCCGATCATGGTGCACTCCTACCCTACCGGCCACGTGGCTCGACGGCAGATCGCCATCTTCACAGAAGAAGGAGTGGATTTGGGTAAGGTTAAAATCGATCACAGCAATGACACCACTGACACCGAATATTTGACGTGGATTTTGGACCAAGGCTGTTTTCTCGG
>JAACDS010000137.1 GCA_009936895.1 Pseudomonadota bacterium | reverse complement strand
TTTGCGCGGCGAAGCACCCGCGTTTTCGGTGTACGAAGACGATTATTCCCTCGCGTTTATGGATGTGATGCCGCAGGTGCCGGGCCATACGTTGGTGATTCCAAAAGACCCTACCGAAGACATTTTTCATGCGGATCCCATGATTCTGGGTCAGACCATGGCGACGGTGCAAAAGGTCGGAGAAGCGGTCAAAAAAGCCTTCGAGGTTCCTGGCATCATGATTGCTCAACTGAACGGTCAGGCTGCGGGACAAACCGTGTTCCACCTGCATTTTCACCTGCTGCCTCGTTACCAGGGTATTGAACTGCAAATGCACGCGCGTGAGATGGCAGATTTCGGCGAGCTAGAGAACCATGCGGCTCGTATCAAGGCCGCGTTGGTGTAACACGATAGGATTTCGAGGCAATAGTTTCGAGGAACAGCGATGGGCGATGAAACTGATCCACTGAGCGATCTTGAGCAGCAGCTGTTCGACGACAAGGCCGAATGGGCGGAATCGTTGGATGCGATAGTGGCCCAATACGGAGCTGCCGGTGCCAGGGAAATCCTGCGCAGTCTGCAAAATCATGTGCTGGGTCTGAACATTCCATTGGATGAAGCGACCCTCAACACGCCTTATCGCAACACCATCGCGCCGGATGCGCAGCCTGTCTATCCCGGCAACATCGAGTTAGAAGAAAAAATCGAAAAGCTGCTGCGCTGGAATGCCATTGCCATGGTACTCAGGGCGCAAGATAAAGGCATCGGTGTGGGAGGGCATATTGCTACGTACGCCTCCTGCGCCACCATGCTGGAAGTAGGCTTTAATCATTTCTTCCAAGGTGCGGGACCAAGTAACGACCGTGGCTCCGCTGACATGTTGTTGCCTCAGCCTCATGCGGCACCGGGAATCTATGCTCGGGCCTTCTTGGAGGGTCGACTCAGTGCGAGGCAGCTGGAAAATTATCGTCAAGAACTTGCGGACGGAGGTGGCTTGTCCTCCTACCCGCATCCGCGCAGCATGCCGGATTTTTGGGAGCTGCCTAATGCCTCCATGGGCCTATCGACACCAGCTGCGATCTACCAAGCGCGCTTTGCGAAGTATCTGGAGAATCGAGGTCTCAAAGAGAGAGCCAGCGGC
This sequence comes from Pseudomonadota bacterium, assembly GCA_009936895.1. GTDB lineage: Bacteria > Pseudomonadota > Gammaproteobacteria > Pseudomonadales > Azotimanducaceae > UBA4421. The sequence continues at coordinate 3,823 of JAACDS010000137.1, read as the reverse complement.
AAAGTCTGGTGTTTCATTGGCGATGGCGAAGCGGACGAACCCGAAGTGTTGGGCACCATCAACATCTCCGCCAGAGAAAAGCTCGACAATCTGATTTTGGTGGTGAACTGCAATTTACAGCGGTTGGACGGTCCGGTACGCGGGAACGGAAAAATCATTCAGGAGTTAGAACGCACGTTTCGCGGTGCCGACTGGAATGTACTGAAAGTGATTTGGGGCGGCGGTTGGGATGGGTTGTTGGCCAGAGATCACGAGGGCGTATTGCAACGACGTATGGATGAGTGCTTGGACGGCGATTACCAAATGTATTCGGTGTTGCCCGGTGATGTGCAGCGCGAACATTGGGTCGAGGGCAATCCCAAGCTCGAGCAAATGATGAATACGCTGACAGACGAAGAGGTGAAAGCCATCAAACGCGGGGGGCAGGATCAGAAGAAAATTTATGCCGCGTTTGCCAGCGCCAGCGCCGCCAAGGACAAGCCAACGGTTGTTCTAATAAAAACCGTTAAGGGCGATAGCATGGGCGCTCAGGGTAAAAACACTGCCCACCAATACAAAAACATGTCAGCCGACGAGCGAGTCAAGATCGCCGCTGAGTTGGGGATACCACTCAGCGCCGCTGACGCCGCCGCTGCCGAATTCTACCGGCCCCAGGAAGACGCGCCGGAAATGATGTACTTGCGGGAACGGCGGCAGTCCAACGGGGGCTGGGTGCCCAATCGCAGTGTCGATTGTCCGCCGCTGCCCATGCCCGAACTGACTGCCTTTGGCGAGTTTCTCAAGGGTAGCGGTCAGCGTGAAGTCTCCACGACCATGGTAATGGTTCGATTGATGTCGACCTTGCTTCGAATGCCTGATATCGGTCAGTACGTCGTGCCAATTGTGCCGGATGAAGCGCGGACCTTTGGCATGGACGGACTCTTCAACGTGGCGGGCATCTATGCCCACGAAGGACAAAAGTACCGTCCCGTAGACGCTGACAGTCTGCTGCCCTATCGGGAGGCCAGCGACGGCCCGATATTGCAGGAAGGCATTTGTGAAGTGGGTGCCATGGCATCCTTCATGGCCGCGGGCAGTGCCTACGCGGTGCACGGTTTGCCCATGATCCCCTTTTACATTTTTTACTCCATGTTCGGCATGCAGCGCGTTGGCGACATGGTCTGGGGCTGCGGTGACATGATGTGCAAGGGTTTCTTACTGGGCGGTACCGCCGGTCGCACGACGCTGAACGGGGAAGGGCTGCAGCATCAGGATGGCCACTCGCATATCTTGGCCAGCACTGTGCCCAGTATGCTCAGTTACGATCCTGCCTTTGGCTTCGAACTTGCCGTGATCGTGCGCGAGGGCATGCGGCGCATGTACCAAGCGCAAGAAGACATTTTCTACTACCTGACGCTGTACAACGAAAACTACGCCATGCCGGATATGGCGGAAGTGGTGCAACAGAGCGGTCTGACAGAGGCCGAGATTGCACAGGGTATTTTGACCGGCGGGTATTGCTTTGATGCGGCGCAAACAACAGCCGATGTACATCTATTGGCCAGCGGTAGTCTGATGCAGCAGGCGATTCAGGCAAAGAAATTGCTCGAACAACGCGGGCTGAGCGTCAGTCTTTGGAGTATCACCAGTTTCGTCGAGCTGCAGCGGGATGCGTTGGCGACTGCACAGATCAATCGGGAGAACCCACAGGCCCCAGCACAAGTCAGTGCGATAGAAAAGCTGTTTGGCGAGGCCTCGGGAGCCATAATCGCGGTAACGGACTATATGGCAAGCTTGGCTCAAGGTGTCGCAGCTTGGATGCCCGAAGGGTACGAGGTATTGGGCACCGATGGCTTTGGTCTGTCAGAATCCCGACCTGCTCTGCGCGCGCATTTTGGCGTAGACGCCGATGCAATCGTACGCGCCTCGCTGGCTAACCTGTATCGACAGGGTCGGATTGATGATGAACAACTCAACGGTTCCTAAGGAATCCGAATCACACAAAAGGCAGAGACATGGAGAGCTTTGATAACAAAATAGCCGTAGTCACCGGCGGTGGCACCGGCATGGGGCGAGAACTGGTCTGCCAGCTCATCGCGGCGGGTGCGCATGTGGCTATGTGCGATGTCTCCCAAGAACATATGGACGAAACCCGGCGTTTGGCTGGGGCAGAAGAACGTCTTCTGACCGACCACATCTGCGACGTCAGTCGGGAATCCCAAGTGCTGGGCTTTCGTGATGAGGTATTGGCCCAGCATGAGACTCAGCACATCAATCTGCTGTTCAACAACGCAGGTATCGGTGGGGGCGGTTCCTTCGTCGAGGGAGATCGAGACGAATGGGAGCGCACATTTGCTGTTTGCTGGGAGGGTGTCTATTTCGGCTGCCGTGCGTTTATGGACGCACTGGTCGCCAGCGACGAAGGCCATATCGTCAATACCAGTTCAGTGAATGGCTTTTGGGCCAGTTTGGGCACTACTCAAGCACACACCTCCTATGCGGCAGCCAAGTTTGCCGTCAAAGGATTTACTGAGGCGCTGATCACCGACCTGCGATTACACGCACCCCATGTCCAGTGCAGTGTGGTCATGCCCGGGCACATTGGCACGTCGATTGTGGAAAACTCGTCCAAGGTTCTGGGTAAGGCGACGGGCATGGACTTGCCTGCAGAAGAGGTAGCGACGGTACGCGAGCGTATGTTGGCTGCCGGTCTGCCCGTGGGCAATGTACCCGATGACCACATTCGTCAGATGCTGGCCGATCGCGCCGAAGCATTCCGCACCGAAGCACCTACCACGGCGGCCACCGCGTCCAGCGTCATTTTGGATGCTGTGCGCAACAATCAATGGCGTGTACTGATTGGGCAAGATGCCCATGATTTGGATCGGTTGGTGCGAGAAGCGCCGCACGAGGCCTACGAAAAGTCCATGATCGACAAGATCAATGAGCTTAAGCATCTGGGTGGACTGCTTTGACGGCCCAACGCGACGTCGCATCTATACCCGAGGCCTAAGCCGCGATAACCTAATCACAACACACACAGGGGAGAGAGTATGGCTACCCAAAGCCGGGACGCAGCCATTGTTGGCATTCATGAATATCCGTCACGGGATGTAGAGGGCAAGGTCAATGCCCTGCAAATCAAAGCGGCTAGCGCCGCCAAAGCCCTAGCCGATGCAGGCTTGAACTGGTCGGATGTCGATGCCATCTACGACGCCGGCGAGGGCGGCCCTATGAGCGGTCTGATGATCTCAGAATATTTCGGCATCAAACCCACGGTAATGGATACTACCGGCGTCGGCGGTAGTTCCTATGAGTTCCATGCGGCCCATGCCCTGCGCGCGATACGTGAAGGCAAGGCCAAAGTCGCGTTGCTGACCTATGGCTCTACCGCACACAGTAATGCCATGGCTATTGGTGCAGGCGGCCGCGGGGGCGGCATCAGTCCGGGCGATAATATGGAGACCTTTGCCGGTCAAACCTTGATCGCAAACTACGCCATGGTGGCCCATCGCCACATGCACCAATATGGGACGACCAGTGAGCAGCTGGCTGAAATTTCGACGGCCACTCGCTATCACGCGATGCGTAATCCGGAAGCGGTTCAAGCGATGACGGACTTAGAGTTTGTTGGCATTCAAGAGACGACTATCGAAGACGTTGTGAACTCCCGCATGATTGCAGACCCGCTGCACCTGTTGGAATGCTGCATGGTTTCTGATGGTGGTGGTGCCGTGGTGATCGCCAGCGCCGACGTTGCGGCTCACTGTAAGAAAGCACCGGTCTGGATTCTCGGTACCGGTGAGGCCACCAAGTATCCAGAAAACGGTGGTGATATCACCAC
>JAACDS010000136.1 GCA_009936895.1 Pseudomonadota bacterium | reverse complement strand
TTAATGGAATAAATGTAGATTATCGGTAATGGCACTCAAACTAGGGTGGTTACGCGACAGTGGCGGAACCACAGATGATGTTAACAACGCGCAGATCCACGATCGATATCTACTCATAGCTAACAGTTCATCATTGACCTAGTGCATTTGTTCATTTGCCCGTTATCTCAGTGCGGGTGGCTAGGGGTTGATCTCAATGTGCTTCCAAATATGCCAAGGCCGTGGTCGTTTGAATGTCTTGTTATGGAATGATTCGACGTGACCGCAGATCTCTTAGCCAATAGCAAAAGCTCTCCTCGCTATTGTACGTCTGAGTAAATCCTGCCTGATGAATTTTCACAGTGCTAACGAAAATAGGTGGGGGTGCATTGCTGGTGCCATGGGCAAAGCACAAATCTGCATAGTGATGGGATTCTCCGACGATCTGTTTGAGCGAGTTGGGTACCAGATTGTGCTCAGCTACGATGCGCAACCAAAGCTCTTCTCTTTGCGTGAAATACTGGGCAACTGAAAGCGGCTCATCCGCACCCACAGAAAGTCCGAGCGTGTCGGCTATCGCTGGCCACATATCTCGCCAACTGAAGACTTCCCCATTTGTCAGATTATAGGTTTCTCCCTGAGCGCACTCAGTCGTTGCCGCCCATAAGCAGGCGTCACCGACGAGTCTCACATCTACGGCTTCCAAAGCTCGTTCCACTCCTCCGGGGAAAGCCAGTGGCAGACCCTCGGCCCGGCGAAGCGCCGCATAGACGCCAATGACAGGCGGCAGATTCATTACGACGCCGTGGTTGGGGCCAACGATCATTTGGGGCCGAAGTATTGTGAAGCCATAGTTACGCTGCGCGGCATGAGAGCGCAGAAGGTCTTCCTGCAGCCAATAAAAGTTCGGGTGGTCGACGCGAGGCTGGCTCTCTCTCGCAGGCACCCGCATGGGCCCAACCATCGCGCCATACGCCTTAGTACCCTGCAAAAGAGTAACGTGCTCCAAGTGACTGGAATTCTCTAAAGCGAGCAACAGGTTTCTGAGCATTTGACCGTTGGTTTCTATTTGATGCGGGTCAGTCCAGCCGTTCACCAAGCCAGGTAATTCGTACACAGCCGTGTACACGACGTGCGTAACACCTTTGAGGTGCCGACATGCGACTGCACAAGCATCTGCATCCTGCAGATCCAAAGCTAAGAACTCGACGTTCTCATGGGTCAATAGATCGGGTCGTCGGCGCGATGCCGCGATCACTTGCCAGCCGGCGCGCGCAAAACTGTTGGCGGCCCCCGTGCCTACCAAACCGCTGGCGCCGACGATAAGAACTTTTTTCTGCATCAGACCTCCAAGATAGTGTCTCGCGTTTCAACCGACGCCTTAGTTTCGTCTTTCGATAAAGGCGACGGCTATTTGCCTCGATGAATGGCCGCGCTTACGGATAAGCAGTGGGTGCTGAGAATCCGCCCATTTGTTCGGTCAACAGTTTTGCAAATTCAATGCAGCGATAGTCTCGAAAAGGCGCGCTTACGGCTTGTAATCCGATTGGTAGTCCTTCGGCAGATAGGCCTGTCGGGAAAACGGTGCTTGGCAGATACGCGTTGACGATCATGCCTGCCCACATTAATTGCTGAAAGTACGGCTGCTGCTCGTTATCCACTAAAAGCGTGCGCTCGCTAAGGGGTCGGTGATCGTGGGAAAAAGCCGTGGTGGCCATCTGCGGACATATAAGAATGTCCCAGTCATTGAAGAAATCGGCCCAGGCGTGGCGCAGTTTTTCGCGCCGGCTATTGCTGCGAATCCAATCTCGATGGGATAGCACCGCCGCTCGAGCGTTCACCGCTTCGAGGGACATATCATCGGGTTGCAGTGCGGCTACCTTGGTCTGCATTTGGGCAACTGCCTGATCATCCCATGCGGCGGTCATCACCGAATTCAGTAATGTCTGATAATTCCTCATAGCCCCATCGAGATCGAAGTTCGGTCGGGCGTCGTAAGACACCTGTGCCCCAAGGCGCTCAAGCACCGCACCGACCTGCATAGACCGATCTTCCACTTCCTTAGCGACGGGTGCCATCGGGTCCGTGGCCCAGACCGCCACGCGAAAGTCTTTGAGCGTTGTGATGTCTGCTGCTGGCAAATTAAGCGACCAGCCCAGAGCTTCTCTCTCGGCAGGGCCGGCCATAATCGAAAGCGCTAGTTTTAGATCGTCGGCACTTCGAGCAAGCGGGCCGCATACGGCGAGATCGGTCTCCGGTTGGTTGGCAACCAGTTCATGCCCTTGCATTGGTACAATGCCGTAGGTGGGTTTGTGTCCGTAGACACCACAGAAGTGTGCAGGGTTTCGAATGGAGCCGCCGATATCAGACCCTGCTTCCAGCGCAGTGAAGCCTGCGGCTAGGGCGGCGGCACTGCCGCCAGAAGAGCCGCCTGGGGTCCGTGAGGTATCCCATGGATTACCGGTTGTACCGTATATAGGGTTGTAGCTCTGAAAGTCCGCCAGATCCACCGGCACGTTGGTCTTTCCCAAAAAATGCGCCCCGGCGGCTTTGAAGCGTTGTACGGCCAGACCGTCAGCGCCAGCAATATTGTTTCGAAACGCCTCGATGCCCCAGGTCGTTGATGTGCCTTCAATAACGTAGGATTCTTTGATGCTCATGGGAACGCCGTGCAAGGAGCCGAAGGATTCGCCCCGCGCCAGAGCGGCGTCTGCGGCATCGGCCGCGGCACGGGCTTCTGCAAAGGTGCGTACGACGACAGCATTAATTTGGTTATCGTACTTTTCGATACGTTCGATGTAGAGCTCGGTAAGCTCTCGAGAACTGATATCTTTATTGCGAATGCCTTCCGCAAGTTGAATAGCTGATTCAAAAGCGATCATAGTTTCCCCTTATTTCCC
>JAACDS010000135.1 GCA_009936895.1 Pseudomonadota bacterium | reverse complement strand
GTCATCCTGCACGGCGATGCGAGCTACATGCCCAGAGACCCCAAAAATTGGTCGAGCTGGAATGCGCGGATTGACGAAGCAACAGGTCGCTCCGAGACAACGTATTGGATGAATCGGGTGCAGGGCATTCGCGGGCCACAATTTTTTATTACGTTAAATCCTTTGCAGGCACCCAAGCGCATATGGACTGAACGAAAGTACCGGCACCCTGTGTTGGGGGCCGATGCCTATGAAGCGCAGCAACGCCGCATTGAGATCAACGGCAACGAGCGGACATTCTATTGCGGCGCTTACTGGGGTATGGGCGGCCATGAAGATGGGTTTCGCAGTGGCATTGACGCAGCGGAGCGCTTGTTGGAAAAGCTGCCAGAGTTGACACGTCGAACCGGGGCAACCAACGAATCGGATTATTCGGTAGATGTGGGTAATGCGGATCAAAGGCAAGGTGGCTGATCGATTGCAACCTTCGATGTTTTCGTTGCCCGGCCGCTACAAAGTAGCGAATGCGTTGATGCTCAAGGGAGCGTGGCTGTGTTGTGTTCTCGGCGGTGTGGTTTTTGGTTTGCCGGCGCTGTTGATGATGTTTTTGGTCAGCCTGTGGCAGAGAGAGTTTCGCCACGATTTTCCCTACGGTCTGGTGCTTGGCGTGACAGGCCTCTGTCTCGATACCTTTTGGCTGCATACCGGCGTACTGGACTACGGCGCCGCCGCCGTGGCGTTACCCTTGGGATTCACCCTCGCTCCCGCTTGGATCGTCATGCTCTGGCTCGCAGTAGGCCTGAGTATTCGCCACAGTCTGATTTTTCTGGTGAATCGTCCGTTGTTTGGTGCCTTATTAGTCGGCTGTGGATCCCCCCTGTCCTATTTGACCGGCGAACGTTTCGGCGCGGTCGTGATTCCCTCCATGAGCGGACTGATGGTTTTAGCCGCGGTATGGATCGTGCTCTTCTTCGCCGTATTCACCTGGGCAAAAACCCGGTTAACGACCGATTGACGCTTGTGGCATGATCCCGCGCTACGCGAGTCTCTTTGACGGACTCAAGTTGGAGAGACGGGAAACTGTTATCGATCGATCAATGGCTTAAGGGGGCCCAGTTTGAACATTCGACGAACCAGGCTCATGACCAAGCTCGGGCGGGTAGTAGCGTTGCAAGTGGCGCTGATCAGCGCCGCCGTAGCCGCTGGCATTTACATTACCAATACGATCATCGAAGACTTTCTGATTACCGAAGCCTTGGAGAACGAAGCCGCCCACTTTTGGCAGCTGTACCAAGAAAACCCCAATCAACCGCTGCCGAATACTGCGAACATGCGTGGCTATCTTGTCGAATCACCCGTGAGGGAAACCGAAGAAGCCCTGAAGACTGCATCGACGGCGCCCCCGGAGCAAATGCTCCTGCATCCGACAGGGTTTATGGGACGGGTGACTTTGGGTCAGGAGACCCCCACGCTGTTTGTGAGTACCCAGCCTACCGGTGACGGACCAACCCTGTACCTAACCTTTGCGAGCGAAGACGTTTCCCAGCTGGCTTTCTACTTCGGCATTCTGCCGTTGGCGATGGCCTTGCTCTTGGTCTATGGCTTCTCATTTTTGACCTATCGGCTGTCTCATAGAGCCATCTCGCCCATCGTCCAGCTGGCCGATTACCTAGAAGATTTTCGCTTCGGTGGCTACAACCAGCCTGCGGTCGATCTGGGTGATTTGCGCGCCCTGGCGAATGTGGAGGTGGACGTGATGATCGATGCCATCGATAGTTTTGCGGAGCGGTTGGATACGTTTATCGAGCGTGAGCGCATCTTTACGCGAGACGCCAGTCACGAGCTGAGAACACCAATCGCCGTGTTTAAAGGTTCATTGGATTTGCTGCAGCGCAAAACCGACCGATCGGACGACGATCTGAAAGCCTTCGCGCGGATGCGGCGTACCGTAGAGGATATGGAAGGCCTGATTGAAACTTTGCTGCTGCTGGCACGTGGCGAAGAAGTGGAGCGCATCGATGAGATTCGGTGCTTAAACGACTTGATTCCGAATTTTATTGAGCAGCTCGCGCCTATGGCCGAGGAACGCGGTTTGGCACTAACCCTTGATCAACAAACTCAGCTTTGGGTCAAGGCTCCGTCGCGTGTGATTCAAATCATTTTGAGCAATCTGCTGCGCAATGCCATCAACTACACCCAGCAGGGTTCAATAGTCGTCCGTATTAGCAAAAACGCCGTGAGCGTAATTGATACAGGCATAGGCATGAGTCCTGACGAACTGCAGCATGCCTTTGAGCCGTTCTATCGTGGCGAGCGCAGCCGAGCCACAAGCATGGGGCATGGATTGGGGTTATCCATCGTCAGGCGTTTGGTTCACCAATTCGATTGGCCGATTCACGTACAAAGCAATGTGGGCAAGGGTACTGAAGTCACGATCGAGTTCTTCGATGCCTGATCGCTACTTGGCCCGGGCAAGCTTCCAAACGGCCAAGGTTCGATCCCTCGCTTCGCCTAGGTCAATCATGGGTGCCGGATAGTTTCCCACACCGCCAAACTTCCACGGTTCCAAGGTTTGTTTAGGGCTGGCCTCGGCCAATTCGGGGATCATGCGGCGCACGAAGGTACCCTGTGGGTCGAAGCGCTCCGCCTGCCGCACTGGATTAAAAATGCGGAAATACGGCACCGCGTCCGTGCCCGTTGATGCGCTCCACTGCCAGCCACCGTTATTGGCGGCAAAATCCCCGTCGACCAATTGACTCATGAAATAAGCTTCGCCCAGACGCCAGTCGAGGAAGAGGTGTTTTGCTAAAAACTGAGCGGTCACCATGCGTAGCCGGTTATGCATCCAGCCTGTAGCGTTGAGCTGTCGCATACCTGCGTCGACAAAGGGAAAGCCGGTTTCGCCTCGTTGCCAGCGTTCGAGCTGCTCGCGGCTGTGATTCCAAGGCAGCAGATCGGTTTCGGGCCTGAACGCTCGACTCATGGCCAGTCGGGGATGCTCGACCAAGATGTGGTTGTAAAATTCGCGCCAGATCAACTCGCTGATCCAGGTATCGATATTTGGGTTGCCGCCGCTCAAGCGATGGCCGTTGCAAGCGTAAGCCGCCTTAAGGCAGTGATTGGCGGAGAGGGTTCCCGCCGCCAAATGAGGCGACAGTTTGCTGGTCCCTTCCAGATCGGGTAAATCTCGTTGGTTGTCGTACTCGAGAATCGCGGCGTCGGGGAAGCGATCCAAGAGTTTCAGCCCCTCACGCTCGCCTGCCGGCCAGTTTTCGCTCCCCAGCGATTTAGCGACGTCACCGACGGTGACCGGTGCCTTGGTTGCTGGCGTTTTGGGTCCTTGGGATTCGGGCATGGGGAATGTGTGTATGCCGCGATCAACGCAAATGCTGATCCAGCGCTTTTTGAAGGGTGTGAAGATTGAATACGGCGACCCATCGGGTTTTCGCACGCTGCCCGGAGGGAGACTGGTAAAGGCGTGATGTCGCGTGACGTTAATACCAGCCTCGGACAACGCATGAGCAACGGCGTCGTCGCGTCGTTGCTCATCAACGGCAATTTCGTCGTTCCAAAAGACGCTGGTCGCCTGAATCGACGTGGCTACTTCCAGTACCTTCCGGGGTGCATCCTCAAAGCGGCTGCTCAGAATGATTTTCGTTTCGATGCCTCGTTCGGCCAGTTGCTCGCTGACGACGTCCAGACTTCGCAAGATAAAGGCGATTTTCCGAGGTGCAATTCCATGAATCTGCCATTGCTCGGGAGTGAGCAGGAACAGTGCCGTCACGTGGCCGGACTCGGCAGCCGAAAACAGCGCCGGATTGTCCAGAATACGCAAATCTGTACGAAGCCAAACAAGGTGTTGGGACATGATCAAATTCCGATTGGGTCAGATGTTCGTGTTCGTTTTCAGAACGCGATACGGCCCTCACCCTGTCGAGAGACAGGGTGGCTTGCAACGGTGCTTAGCTCGGCAGGGCGGAAACAACGGTGATGCGAAGACATTAACGCAAAGCATGTCGATTTTTTGTCAACTATTGGTTGCCTAAAGCCGCAGGTGTCAGGGTGATCGACTACTCTGCTGAGGCTTTGCGCAGACAGTAACCCTGGCCCTGTCGGGTTTGCAGCAAGGGCTCGTCAAAGGGGCGGTCAATGATGCGTCGCAGGTTGTAGATGTGGCTGCGTAGGGTGTCACTGTCTGGCGGTTCGTCGCCCCAGAGTTCTCGCTCCAGCGCGGCTCGCGTGACGACCTTGGGGGATTCCCGTATCAGAACATGCAAGATATTGAACAAGGTGCGCGAGAGTGTAAGCGGCTGTTCGTCTCGAACAACCTCCATCGTATCCAGATTCAGCGTCAGCCCGCTGACGTGATATTCCTTTTCTAAGTGCTGGCTGCGTCGAATGACGGCCTCGAGTCGCGCTTCCAGTTCGGGCATGTCAAAAGGCTTGATCAGGTAGTCGTCGGCACCGGACTCAAATCCTTTTAGCTTGTCGCTGAGTGGATCCCGAGCCGTCAGCATGATGATTGGTGTGGTGACGTTAGCGTCGTCACGAAGCCGCTGGCATACCGTCAATCCATCGACACCGGGCAACATGACGTCGAGTACGATGGCTTCGTAAATATTGGTGACACCAAGGTGCATGGCTGTTAGGCCGTCACTGGCGTAATCAACGATGTAACCGCTGGCTTCTAAATATGCGCCAACGGTCTCGGCCAGTTCTTGGTGGTCCTCGACGAGCAATATGGATTTGTTGGGCGTCTTCATAACGGTGGCCTCTGCGTAATGTAGAGAGCAAACAGTGGCATAAACCAAGAATAGACGCCACATCGACAGATGGTCCCTTCGTTGGACCATCGAGAGGAATGCAGCAACAGATCAGGACTTGGGCGGTTCCACCCACATTTGACCGTCTAAGTGCGATGGCGGGCGCAGTTTGCCATGTGCTTTTAACATTTTTTGGGCCGCATCCACTGTTCGTGACGTTGCGTTTTGGCTCGGCGCCGCCGGGCAACTACCATCCCGCCGATAGGCTAGGGCTGCGGCAAGCATGGGTTCTTCAGGGACGCCCAGAGGCAGGTAGACATCGGCCGCTTGGCATCCCGGCAAGGTCACGCCAATGGTTGTTTCGCCGCTGTTCTCTGGCGAAAACCCGTCGGGATAGTCACCAAAACCAGCCGCATTTACGCTGCGAAACTGGGTGGTGAAATAAGTGGTGCCGCAATTGTCAGTGGGGTAAAAACCATAGGGTTTGCCGCAGGTCGTGGTGCCGATTTGAATTACCTCGACGTCTACCCCACGCAGGCCGTTGATGATGGCCTCAGAGGCGGAACAGGTACTGGCTGTGGTCAGTACGAAAAGTCGCTGGATTGGCAGATCGAGTGTCGGCAGCGGTATTCCGCTCGGCGAAGCGTTGATGGTCGCCGTTATGAACCGATTTGGAGAGAGCGTTTGTCCAGTCACTGGATCGGTGGATGGATTTTTGTCGTTGAATTGAAGCGCGCCAAATATGCGTCCACTGACTCCAGAACCGGCGATCATGTAGGACACTTGGTTCGCCAGATACAGGTAGCCACCTCGGTTGTACCGTAGGTCCAGTACTAGGTCGGTGACATTGGCCTCGCGCATCGCAGCAAAAGCATCCACCAGTTGCTGCTCGGCAGTAAGAATGTGCTCGGTGAACAGCAGATAGCCCACGCTGCCTGAGTCAGTGCTAATGATTTCAGCCAAAGGAACGGGGTCAGTGGTGAAGGTTGTCGAGGTCATGGTAACGGCGCGCCGCTGGTCAGCGCCGGGATCAATGACTTCGAAGTCGTGCTCTTCGCCAAGTTGTCTGGGCCACAGTCCTGCATTTAGCGTGTCTGCATCGCTGCCGTTTATGAGATCAACGCCATCCACTGTGACAATTTTCGTCCCTCGGCTCAGGCCCGCTTGGGCAGCGGGCGAGCCGTTTTCGACCAAGGTGATGACCAGCTCCCTGGGAGGCGACGCGCTGACCAAGGCGTAGCTGGCACCGTAGCCCACTGATACGCCCTGTTCGCTTTCCGCTTCGTACTCCGCGGTATCTCGAGTGTTGTGGAATTGATCTTTGGGATTGCCCGAAGGCGTGTTCTCTGTGGTTTTAAGAAGCTCAAAATAATCGGTAACCCCGGATTTAGAGGTGGCGTGCAGCGCCGGATCGACGTCGATGATTTCGTCATACCACAGGTAGGTTTCGTTTGACCAAGAGCGAAGCCAATAACCCTCTTCTTCGAAGCTGCCAAAGATGTCTGGGAAACTCTCTTCGGCGGTGCCTCGGCGAGGATCCCCGCAGAAATCTTTAAAGAGGTCAGAGGACTGAAAAACCCCGGCGTCAAAATTTCTGTCATCGTCCGAGTCCGAGTCCGCCGCTGGGTTTTGATCTTGGTTCAGGGTTGGGTTTGGAACAACGGGGCTGGGGCTGGAGGAACCGCCGCCGCCACAGCCGGTGACGAGGGCGCAGG
>JAACDS010000134.1 GCA_009936895.1 Pseudomonadota bacterium | reverse complement strand
GTCAAGATAACACCAATAACGAATGTGCCCATGCCCAGAGGTAGTAAAAGGCTTTCGAGAAGTACACCTTCCTGATCGACATATTCGTAGAACCTATACTCTAGGGTCAAACACGCAGTTCCACCTAACAGACATAGAATGCCTGAACTGAGCAACCCGTACCTTTTGTCATTCTTAGCCATAGAACCCTCACATGCGTTTGCAACAGCAACATTGGATTCACCGTGTGAGCCCGCTCTTGCCAGAACAGCATCATTCGCCAGTGATGACGGGCCGGTAAATGGGGGGGCTTGGCTTTAAGTAAAAGATCGGCCGCGCCTGTGAAGAACATCACAAGACTGGCCAGTAGCCTGTGCTACCGGCCTCGATACCACCCTGCCGCTCGCCTACTGGTTTGCCCAGTATTCGTCTTTGAGCAAACGCTTATAAAGCTTGCCCGTGGGGTGCCGTGGCAGTTCGTCACGGAAATCGATACTGCGTGGGCACTTGATGCTGGACAGTTGAGAGCGGCAATAGTCGAGCAGCTCGACTTCCATTTCTGGCGTTCCCATGGACAAGTCGCGCAACTGGACCACCCCTTTCACTTCTTCGCCGAAATCAGGGTTTGGCACACCGAATACGGCCACATCCACCACGGCGTCGTGGGTGATCAGAGCGTTCTCGGCCTCTTGTGGGTAAATGTTCACCCCGCCGGAAATGATCATGAAGTGTTTGCGGTCGGTCAGGTACAGATAACCGTCTTCGTCCAAGTAGCCTACATCGCCTAGGGTTGACCAGCCCTGGGGGTGGCGCGAGTCGTTGGTTTTGCCTTCGTCTTTGTAATATTCGAAGGTGCCGCCGCCGTCCATGTAAATGGTGCCTGACTCGCCTACCGGCACTTCTTCGCCGTGTTCGTCGCAAATATGCAGCTCACAGGTCAGCGGCTTGCCAACGGATCCTTTGTGCGCCAGCCATTCTTCGGAGTTAAGCTGCACGAAGCCGTTGCCTTCGGTGCCTGCGTAATACTCGTAAATCACCGGCCCCCACCAGTCGATCATTTGCTCTTTGATGGGAATCGGACACGGCGCTGCGGCGTGAATGGCGCAGCGTAAGGAGCTGACATCGTATTTCAGGCGCGTTTCTTCCGGCAACTTGAGCATACGCACGAACATCGTGGGCACCCACTGGCTGTGCGTGATCTTGTAACGCTCGATGCACTCGAGAGCGAATTCGGCTTCGAAGTGCTCCATCACCACCACGGGTACCCCAGTACGAATGCAGTTCATGGTGAAGGCCAGCGGTGCGGCGTGATACAGCGGTGCTGGCGACAGATAGATGGACTCGTCCGTCGCGCCATAAAGCACTGTCAACAGATCAATGCCTTCTTCAGCACCGTAATCCTGTTCCGGCAGCGGTCGCTTCACGCCCTTGGGATAGCCTGTGGTACCGGAGGAATACAGCATGGCTGCGCCTTCACTTTGATCGGCAATGGGCTGATCAGGCATAGCGGCGATGGCGTCTTCCCAGCTGGCAAAACCGTCGATGGTACCGTCGAGCATGTAGCACTGTTCAACCATGGGCATCTTGCCCACCAGCGGTTCCACCACCTCTTTGCGCGCATGGGAGGTAATAAATACCCGGGCTTCGCAGTTGTTCACAATGTAGTCCACTTCCTGCTGCTGCAGACGCCAGCTGATGGCAGTGAAGTAAATGCCAGAGCGTTGGGCTGCCCAGCAGATTTGAAAAAATCGTGGATGGTTCTCTAACAAAATGGCGATGTGATCGCCGCGCTGAAGGCCCAGCGAACGGAACAGCTGGGCTCCTTGGTTGGCAGTGGCTTCTAGTTCGGCAAAGGTCACCACGTCGCCGGTGTCTGCCATGATGTAGGCAGGTTTTTCCGGGTGTGCGGCTGCGATATCGGCTGGACTCATGTATTTCTCCCCAAAATAGTTCGTCGGTTGTTGCTGAAGTCGTGACGCTCGGCTGTGCAACAAAACACCGAGCGTACTTCAATTTTTCTAGTTGGAATCGGCATCCAGAGTTAAGGATACGGAGTTCATGCAGTAACGCAGTCCCGTAGGGGCAGGCCCATCTGGGAAGACATGCCCCAAGTGCGCATCGCAGCGGGCGCACAGCACTTCGATGCGGCGCATGCCCAAGGAATTGTCTTCACGGTTAATGACGGCGTCGGATTCCAGCGGTGCGTAGAAACTGGGCCAACCGCAACCGGCGTCGAATTTGGTGCCAGCATCGAACAGTGGACTGTCGCAGCATTTGCACAAGTAGGTGCCAGGACGCTCTTCATCCCAATACACTCCGGTAAACGGTCGCTCGGTTCCCGCTTGGCGGGCAACCGCGTATTCTTCCGGTGACAGTTGATTTCGCCATTCTTCGTCGCTTTTCACGACCTTTTCGATTTCTGTGCTCACATTGCCCCCTTTTTCTCCACTTAGTTGATGCTAAGCCAAAGGCAGCACCTTAGACTAGTGCTCTCGATCATTCTTCTGACATCGCCGATTGATGCCTAAGCGTGAAACAGCCTTTAGGAAAACGCATGAACCAGGTACAGCCGCTCCCATCACCCACGGGCACGATTCGCAAGTCGGATAAACTCGCCGATGTCTGTTATGACATCCGCGGGCCGGTGCTGACCGCAGCCAATCAACTGGAGGCGGAAGGCCATCAGATTTTAAAGCTGAACATTGGTAACCCCGCGCCTTGGGGTTTTAGCGCACCGGAGGAAATCCTTCGCGATGTGGTTCGCAACATTCCCAACTCTGCGGGCTACTGCGACTCCACAGGGTTATTCGCTGCGCGCAAGGCCGTGATGCAGTACTGCCAGCAAATCAATATCAGGGACGTGGACGTCGACGACATTTACGTCGGTAACGGCGTATCCGAACTCGTGGTGATGTCCATGCAGGCGCTGGTCAACGATGGCGACGAAGTGCTGGTGCCCTGCCCAGATTTTCCCCTGTGGAGTGCCGCAGTGAACCTGTGCGGCGGTAAGCCGGTTCATTACCTGTGTGATGAAGAGGACGACTGGCAGCCGGATCTCGCGGACATACGCAGCAAAATCACCCCCAACACGCGCGGCATCGTGGTGATCAATCCAAACAATCCTACCGGCGCGGTGTATTCACCTGAAATGCAGAAGGCGTTGATACAAATCGCGCGGGAACACGATCTGGTGGTATTTGCCGACGAGATTTACGACAAAATTCTTTTCGACGATCAGCAGTACATTCCGCTGGCGTCTTACGCAGACGATCTGCTGTTCATGACGTTCAGCGGTTTATCCAAGTCGTATCGGGTGGCGGGCTTCCGAACCGGCTGGATGATCGTCAGTGGTGCACGGGAACGTGCGGCAGACTTTATCGAGGGACTGAACATTCTCGCGTCCATGCGGCTTTGTTCTAACGTGCCGTCACAGCACGCTATTCAAACCGCCTTGGGCGGCCACCAGAGCATCTTTGAGCTCACCGCGCCCGGCGGACGTTTGTTTGAGCAGCGCAATGTGGCCTGGGAACTGCTGAACGAGATCGACGGCGTGTCCTGCGTGAAGCCCAAAGGAGCGCTGTATCTGTTTCCAAAAATCGACGCGGCACAATTCAACATTGAGGACGACGAGCGATTTATTTTGGATTTTCTGCTGGCGGAAAAAGTGTTGATGGTACAAGGCTCAGGCTTTCACTGGCCGACACCAGATCACTTTCGCGTGGTGTTCCTACCCCACACCGAGCAGCTGCACGAATCCATCGGGCGGCTAAAACGCTTTTTGACGACCTACCGGCAGTAACCGCGTCGGCCTAAGACGGATCGGGCAATGGCGTGTCGGGCAACAACGCGTCAGGCAACAACGTGTTGCTCACGCGATAAAGCAGGTAGTCGTCATAGCCGGCAAGCACGCTGACCAGTCCAGACAACGTGGCGTCCAAGGGCGCATCACCGGTATCCACCAGCAAGGGGCGTTGAGCCAACGTATCCAGCTTGCTGCGTGACCCCAGCACCGTGACATCCTGTTTCCAGTTAAGGCCTTGCATGACCTTTGGGCTCAGTTGCTGATTGCCACGCCCAAGCAAAAAACCCTGATGACGCGTGAAGCTGATCACCACATGCAGCGGATAATCGGTGCTCAACGTCAACAACTGCTCTTGAGTGGCGTTTTCTAAGGTACGCCCGTTGGGCATCAGCACATCGCATCCCAGCAGGGTGCCGTTTAAACCCAGCGCCTGCTTGATGGCCAAGTTTGTGCTGCCGGGGCCCAACACCAAGGCTTTGTCCTGATAGACTTCCGGATGATCGACGAAGTAACTGGCGATTTCCTGCACCACCAGTCCTTCGTCTTCCTTGCCGCCTACTTTCATCTGCTGCAGGTAACCGGCGGCCTCTGGCACCCAGAGTTCGCCATAGCGTTTGGTTACGACAGCGGCGCGGTTATCCGTCGTAGGACGTTGGGTGTTTGGCACATAGTCTCGAACGTCTCGAGCCATGCGACCGATCAGTTGACCCTGTACCAAGCCAACAACAACCTCCGCCGCCGCGACGGGGCTGATGGCGAAAACACCGCTGTGCATTTTGACCCCGGCCGGCAATCCCAGCACGCAGGTCTGCTCCGAAACCGAGGCAAGCACGTCTCTGGCGGTACCATCGCCGCCGACAAAGACCAGCAAATCGATGCCGCTGGCGCACAG
>JAACDS010000133.1 GCA_009936895.1 Pseudomonadota bacterium | reverse complement strand
TCACCGCGTTCCACCTGCTCGCCGTCGAATACGCCAATGCTGCGCCATTTCGGAATCAATGTTTCAACCGGATCACCGCCCGCTGGGGTAATAACCAAGCGACGTTTACCCTTGGTTTCTTTACCGAAGGATACGATGCCGGTCGCCTCCGCAAGAACTGCAGGCTCTTTAGGCTTTCGAGCTTCGAATAGGTCAGCAACGCGAGGCAGACCACCGGTGATGTCACGGGTCTTGGAACCTTCCTGAGGAATTCGCGCGATGATGTCACCGATGCCGATTTTGCCACCGTCCTCCATGTTGAGGATCGCATTGCTGGGCATGAAGTAGTTCGCTGGTACATCGCTGCCTGGCAAATTCACGGCATTGCCCTTGGCATCATTCAAGCGTACTGCGGGACGTAGGTCTTTTGCAGCACTGGGACGATCCTTAGGATCCAGCACCGTAATGTTGGTCAAGCCGGTCAAATCGTCAGTCTGACGATTCATGGATAGACCTTCTTCCATCTCAACGAATGTCGCCACACCAGACACTTCTGCAACAATTGGGTGGGTATGCGGATCCCATTGGGCGATGACTTGGCCAGCTGCGACTGCGTCCTCTTCGGCGACGGAAATCACCGCGCCATAGGGCAGCTTGTAGCGCTCACGCTCACGACCGTGTTCATCTGCCACGGCAATCGCGCCAGAGCGCGATATTGCAACCAGTTCACCGGATTCCCGCTCAACAGTTTTCAAGTTGTGCAGGCGAATCGTGCCGCCGTGCTTAACCTGTATATTGTCGACAGCCGTTGCCCGCGAGGCTGCACCACCAATGTGGAACGTACGCATCGTAAGCTGAGTGCCCGGCTCACCAATGGACTGTGCGGCAATCACTCCGACAGCCTCACCGACGTTAACCAGGTGTCCACGAGCCAGGTCACGGCCGTAGCACGCCCGGCAAACACCATGAGCGGTCTCACAGGTGATGGCCGACCGAACGATCATCTCGTCTACGCCCAACTCATCCAGCTTTTCTACCCAGGCCTCGTCGATCAACGTGCCGCGAGCCACCAGAATCTCTTTACCGTCGGCCGCATAGACGTCTTCGGCTACGGTTCGACCCAGCACGCGATCGGCCAAGGCTTCGACGATGTCGCCGCCTTCAATAATCGCTGTTGTGAACAGACCAGCCGTAGTACCGCAGTCTTCGTCTGTGATTACCACGTCTTGAGCCACGTCAACCAGACGGCGTGTCAGGTAGCCGGAGTTCGCTGTTTTCAACGCGGTATCAGCCAAACCTTTACGAGCGCCGTGAGTCGAGATGAAGTAGTCGTTTACCGTCAAGCCTTCACGGAAATTCGCGGTGATCGCATTTTCAATAATGCTGCCATCGGGCCGGGCCATCAGACCACGCATGCCCGCGAGCTGACGAATCTGGGCTGGCGAGCCTCGCGCACCGGAGTCAGCGTACATAAAGACGCTGTTGAACGACGCTTGCTCTTCGCTTTCGCCGTCTTTGTTCACTACGGTTTCTTTAGAAATACCATCCATCATGGATCGTGCAACCAAGTCATTGGCGCGCAACCAAATATCAACCACTTTGTTGTACTTCTCACCCTGGGTTACCAGACCGGAAGCGTACTGAGATTCGATTTCAGCGACTTCGGCTTCGGCCTCAGAAATGATGCGCTCTTTGGCATCTGGGATAACAAAGTCTTCGACGCCAATAGACGCACCCGACGAAGTCGAGTGAGCGAATCCCGCGTACATCAGCTGATCCGCAAAGATCACCGTATCCTTGAGCCCGCAACGACGATAGCAGTCGTTGATCAGGTTCGAGATGCTCTTCTTGTCCATCGTCTTGTTGACCATGGAAAACGGGAGGGCGTTAGGCACGATGGCGTAAAGCAGCGTACGACCCACTGTGGTGTCGTGCAGTACTCGCCGAACAACGGTTTCACCGCTTTCGTCGGTAGATTGCTCATCCACACGCACCTTCACCCGCGCGTGCAGATCAACCTGCTTGGCGTAGTAAGCGCGGTGGACTTCGTCTGCGTTAGAGAACACAGAGCCTTCACCTCGTACATTCACTTTTTCACGAGTCATGTAGTAGATGCCCAAAATCACGTCCTGTGAGGGCACGATGATTGGCTCACCACTGGCGGGAGACAAAATGTTGTTCGTGGACATCATCAGCGCACGGCTTTCCAGCTGCGCTTCCAGCGTCAGCGGCACATGCACGGCCATTTGGTCGCCATCGAAGTCCGCGTTATAGGCGCTACACACCAAGGGGTGAAGCTGAATCGCCTTACCCTCAATGAGGACTGGTTCGAAGGCCTGAATGCCCAATCGATGCAGTGTCGGTGCTCGGTTAAGCATCACGGGATGCTCGCGAATCACGTCGGCCAAGATATCCCAAACCTCGGGTGGCTCGCGCTCGACCATCTTTTTAGCGGCCTTAATCGTCGTTGCCAACTGGCGGTCTTCGAGACGACCAAAAATGAATGGCTTGAAGAGCTCCAACGCCATCTTCTTGGGCAAACCGCACTGATGCAGGCGCAGTGTTGGGCCAACCACAATCACGGAACGGCCGGAGTAATCCACTCGCTTACCCAGCAAATTTTGACGGAAACGTCCTTGCTTACCCTTAATCATGTCTGCCAGAGACTTTAGGGGGCGCTTGTTGGAACCGGTGATCGCACGGCCACGACGACCGTTGTCCAACAATGCGTCAACGGATTCCTGCAGCATGCGCTTTTCGTTGCGCACGATAATGTCAGGGGCAGACAAGTCCAATAGGCGCTTCAAACGGTTGTTACGGTTGATGACTCGGCGATACAAATCGTTGAGGTCCGATGTTGCGAAACGTCCACCGTCCAGTGGTACCAGTGGGCGCAAATCTGGCGGCAAAACCGGTAGGACTGTCATGACCATCCATTCGGGCTTATTCCCGGAACGAACAAACGCTTCCATCAGTTTCAGGCGCTTGGAGAATTTCTTGATCTTGGTTTCGGAGTTCGTCGCCGGAATCTCTTCGCGCAGCACTTCGATTTCATGGTTCATATCAAGATTCAACAGCAACTGTTGAACGGCCTCAGCGCCCATACGCGCGTCAAATTCATCGCCGTATTCTTCGATCTTGAGGAAGTACTCTTCATCAGTCAGCAGTTGCCCTACTTCCAGATCCGTCATACCCGGGTCGATCACGACAAAGGACTCGAAATACAAGATTCGCTCGATATCGCGCAGGGTCATGTCGAGCAACAGGCCGATTCGGCTGGGCAGTGACTTCAAAAACCAAATGTGGGCGGTGGGGCATGCGAGTTCGATATGCCCCATACGCTCGCGACGCACCTTGGTCAGCGTCACTTCGACGCCACATTTTTCGCAAATCACACCACGATGCTTGAGGCGCTTATATTTACCGCACAGGCATTCGTAGTCTTTTACTGGCCCGAAAATACGGGCGCAGAACAAACCATCACGCTCAGGCTTGAAGGTTCGATAGTTGATGGTCTCGGGCTTTTTCACTTCGCCAAAGGACCAAGACCGAATCATCTCTGGAGATGAAAGGCCGATACGCAGCGCGTCAAATTCTTCCACGTCGCTTTGTGATTTCAGCAGATTAAGTAAGTCTTTCACGATGTTTCCTCATATTCTTTTGAAGCAATTCAAGTCTTTAACGGATACTTGAATCGGGTCAGTCCGTTTCCAACTCGATGTTGATACCCAGAGATCGAATCTCTTTGACCAACACGTTGAAGGATTCGGGCATGCCCGGCTCCATCTTGAAATCACCATCTACGATGTTCTTGTACATCTTGGTTCGGCCGTTTACGTCATCTGACTTGACCGTCAGCATTTCTTGCAGCGTATAGGCTGCCCCGTAAGCTTCCAGCGCCCACACTTCCATTTCACCAAATCGCTGGCCGCCAAACTGGGCTTTGCCGCCCAATGGCTGCTGGGTGACCAAACTGTACGAACCCGTGCTACGCGCATGCATCTTGTCATCAACCAAGTGGTTGAGCTTGAGCATGTACATGTAACCCAGGGTCACCGGGCGATCGAATGTGTCACCGGTTCGACCATCATAAAGTGTTGTTTGACCGCTTCCGGGAAGCTCTGCCAATTCCAACATCTTCTTAATCTCGGATTCCGCTGCGCCGTCAAAGGCTCGCGTGGCAAACGGCAATCCTGCCGTCAGGTTCTTTGCCAAATCGAGGATTTGCCCATCATTCAATCCCTTGAGATCTGCTGGAGCACCGCCGACTTGGTTGTAGACTTCATCCAAGAACTTGCGAACTTCAGCCGTTTTTTGCTGAGCTTCCAGCATGCGGTTTATTCGCTTACCGATGCCATGCGCCGCCCAACCCAGGTGGGTTTCTAGGACCTGTCCGACGTTCATGCGCGATGGCACACCCAGCGGATTCAGCACAATGTCAATGGGCTCGCCATTCTCGTCAAACGGCATGTCTTCCACTGGCATGATCACTGAGATCACACCCTTGTTTCCGTGCCGACCGGCCATCTTGTCGCCGGGCTGAATGCGTCGCTTGATCGCCAAATACACTTTGACGATTTTCAGCACGCCAGGAGCCAAGTCATCGCCGGTTTCGATCTTGCCGCGCTTGTCTTGATACTGGGCGTCTAGCCTCTCTTTACGCTCTTGCAGATGAGCCTCGGCAAGCTCTAGCTGCTCGTTAAGCTTGTCTTCCTTCATGCGAATGCGGAACCAGTCGTCCGCTGCTAGGCCGGCTAGGTACTCTTCGTCAATCGCCTTGTCTTTGCTCAAACCTGGCGCGCTGGCGACCTTATTGCCTACAAGCGCACGCTGCAAGCGTTCATAGGTTGCCGCTTCAATAATGCGCATTTCGTCGTCCAAATCCTTACGGATCTGCGCCATCTGGGCCTGCTCAATGTCCTTGGCACGTTCGTCTTTTTCCACACCATCCCGGGTGAAGACTTGAACATCGATGACCGTGCCTTTGACACTGCTAGGTACACGTTGAGACGTGTCTTTAACGTCCGATGCCTTTTCGCCAAAGATCGCACGCAGCAGTTTTTCTTCCGGTGTAAGCTGGGTTTCGCCCTTGGGCGTTACTTTGCCGACCAAAATGTCGCCTGCGCCAACTTCAGCGCCAATATACACAATGCCGGACTCGTCCAGCTTGGATAACGCGCCTTCGCCAACGTTTGGAATATCGCTGGTGATTTCTTCCGGCCCCAACTTCGTATCGCGAGCGATACAGGTCAACTCCTGAATGTGAATGCTGGTGAAGCGGTCTTCTTTGACAACGCGCTCGGAAACCAAGATGGAGTCTTCGAAGTTGTAACCATTCCACGGCATGAACGCGATACGCATGTTCTGACCTAGCGCCAACTCACCCATATCGATGGACGGCCCATCAGCAAGAATGTCTCGGGCACTAATCACGTCACCGGGCTTAACCAAGGGGCGCTGGTTGATACAGGTATTTTGATTCGATCGCGTAAACTTCGTCAGGGTGTAGATGTCGACACCGGCGTCGCCTGCGTCAGTCTCTGCATCCGCAACTCGAACCACGATTCTGCTAGCATCTACGCTGTCAATCACACCGCCGCGCTTGGCGATGACACACACACCGGAATCTCGCGCCACATTGCGCTCCATGCCGGTGCCCACCAAGGGCTTTTCAGCTCTCAGCGTTGGTACAGCCTGACGCTGCATATTCGAACCCATCAACGCACGGTTAGCGTCATCGTGCTCCAAAAACGGAATCAGCGAAGCTGCAACCGACACTACCTGCTTGGGCGATACGTCCATAAAGTCGACGTTTTCCGAAGCGGTCTTAGTGAATTCATTTTGGTGGCGTACATCGATCAATTCTTCAGTGAAGCGGCCCTTTGCATCCACTGGTGCACTTGCCTGCGCGATCACGTACTGCGCTTCGTCAATCGCTGAGAGGTATTCCACTTCTTGAGTCACCGCCCCTTTCACGACGCGATGATAAGGCGACTCCAAGAATCCATACTCGTTCGTTTGCGCGTAGGTCGCCAGACTGTTGATCAGGCCGATGTTTGGACCTTCTGGCGTTTCAATCGGACACACGCGACCGTAGTGGGTTGGGTGTACATCGCGCACTTCAAAACCGGCTCTCTCCCGAGTCAGACCACCCGGCCCTAACGCGGAGACGCGACGCTTGTGCGTCACTTCCGATAGCGGGTTGTTCTGATCCATAAACTGAGACAGCTGTGAGGATCCGAAGAATTCTTTAACAGCCGCAGCCACAGGCTTGGCATTGATCATGTCTTGGGGCATTAGACCTTCGGACTCTGCCAAGCTCAGGCGCTCTTTGACGGCTCGTTCAACACGAATCAGACCGACACGGAACTGGTTTTCCGCCATTTCACCAACAGATCGGATACGGCGGTTACCTAGGTGGTCAATATCGTCCACGGTACCCTTACCGTTACG
>JAACDS010000132.1 GCA_009936895.1 Pseudomonadota bacterium | reverse complement strand
GTTCGCTGGCGAAAACTGATCGGTCAGCGGGCGTGTGTCTGCATCCCAGTCCGGTTTTTTCGTACTCAACGCCGTCAGCGTTCCAGCATACTACGTAATGGGTACGCCATAGGGCTTAAGCCCGTCTTGCAGAGCTGCCGCGTGCGCCCGCAGGGTTTGAATGTCTAAGGCATCGCGCTGATCGGCTGGCGACTTCGCCTGAGGTACTAAAATTACTCGGTTGCCGGTGAACGACCCGCGAAAATTCAGAAAGTCGCCAAATACCGCCGCGTAGGTCGCGGACTCAAAGTCGTAGAGCTGACTGCTGGCAAAGGTGTTGGCGACCAATACCCCGTCATCGCTGAGCAGTGCTCGCATCTCTTCCAGAAATTCCACGGTCATCAAATGCTCGGGAATGTACTCGCCGTTAAAGGCGTCCAATATGATCAGGTCGTAGGTCAGACCCCGCAGGGCCGAGCGTTTGCCGTACACCCGAGCGTCTTGAATGATGGCGCGATTGTATTCGTCTTCCTGATAACCAAAGTACTCCTTGGCCACCCGGACCACAGCCTCATCAATCTCTACCGTATCGATGCGAGTCTCCGGGAGCAGGTCACGCAGCGCCATGGGTAGTGTGCCGCCACCCAAGCCGACAATAAGCACGCTGGCGGGGTTTGGGTTCAGCAGCAGGCTGGCCATGGACATTTGGGTATATGAAAACACCATTCTTCTGGGGTAATTCAGGTTGATGCAGGTTTGAGTGCTGTCTTCGCGTTTCAGCGTGAATTTGAGACAGCGCAGACGGTTGCTGTCTTCAACGATGATGCGTGTGTAGACCGAGCGCTCTTCATGCAGGACTTTGGCGTAAGCAGTGTTGGACAAGGCCGAAAGCAGTAGGCCAAAAGTGATGGCAAGGCAACATTCAAGTTTAGGGACGGTTCGGTTCATCGGGTTCTCAAAGTAAGTCGGGGCTAGTCGCTACTGTATTCGACGGTTCGTTGATTACCAACCAAGAAGCAACACAAATAGCAGGTTGAAAATGACTTTTTGCTGCAGCGTGGCGGATTCCCGGAGTTGGCCCTTGAACTCTGCTCATGTTGTGAGCGGACTCACAGATGCAGAGAGAGCTAACCCTATGGCCGCGAATCGATGTTTTAGAATGAATCGTGAAATTTCGATCGTTTCATAGCTGAAGATTATTTGGTGGAGTGACGCCACAGATGGCTTTGGGCTGGGGCGAATCTCATAAAAATAGGAGATCAGGTGATGGAGTTGATATTTGCAGCAGTTGCATTGTTCGTTGCCGCTTGGCAGTTGCATTTTCAACGTATGGAAATTTGGCAAGGAAACGAGATCAAAGAGCGAAGCAACCACTTGGAAAGGCTTAGAACCGCCGCGGAACTTGTGAAAACTGAGGTGGAGTTACGGGAAAAAATCATCGCAGATAAGAAAGCAAAAAACGCTGATTGGGACGCTGCGATTGAGCCTCATATTGCGAAGGTAAATCGAACGTTAAGACCCTCATTACGTAACATTCAACTCGAAATCATAAAGTTGCATGGTGGCGACATATCAGAGCTGCAAGAGCTTCCGCGGCATTTGTATCAAGCGAACGGCGAAACGCCATACGACATACCTGTGAGGTAGTTTGGATAGCGACTCGCAATTGCCGGTGCTTGACCGCGTCATCGGCTAGGCAACTAATGGCCCGCATCTAGTTGAGGCCCAATGCAAGAGCTTACTGTTCGAGACGCACGAGATCGGTATTTTCAGGAAAGCGGAAGTCCGCTGGATGGTCGTTATGTCCTTAGATCGGTGCTGGGGAATTAGGGGTTAAATGAAAAACTCCTCATGCTATTCCTAGGTAATGTCTTTCACTTTCGAGCTGCCAACACAGCCACCCCCGCAACCGCCAACAGCACAACGGTCAACAACGTCAGCACGGTATTCACCTCAAACCACAAAATAAAATAGAACGACGTCATCAGCGTGCCGATCGCACTACCCAGCGTTGAAACAAAATACAGCGTGCCCGCCACTTTGCCGCTTTCCTCAACCTTGGTCACCAGCAGCCGCACAGAATAGGGCGAGATCATGCCCAAAATCACGGTAGGCAAAATAAATAAGAAAGCCGACGCCACCAGCGATCCGTATCTCGGGTCATCTATGCGTAGGAAGATGAATTCCATCACCGGCTCGGCGAACAATATCAGCGGGTACAGCAAAATGGCGCCAAGTGCGAAGATGCCGGCAAAACGATTGAGTGACGGGTTATGTACCGAAAGCCTGCCGCCGAGGAGGTAACCGAGTGACAGCGAGAGCATGAACACGGTGATGATACTGCCCCACACGTAAACGCCGCTGCCGAAGTAGGGGGCGAG
The DNA here is from genome assembly GCA_009936895.1 of Pseudomonadota bacterium. Lineage (GTDB taxonomy): Bacteria > Pseudomonadota > Gammaproteobacteria > Pseudomonadales > Azotimanducaceae > UBA4421. The sequence continues at coordinate 3,511 of JAACDS010000132.1, read as the reverse complement.
TATGCGTCCGCCCAGCAGTTCCATCGACATGATGACGAAGCCGCCGCAGAAGGCGAGTATGTGGATCAGCGGTACCATGTGTTTTCCGAAATGAGTGGGGGTGCGCAGCTTCGACGCCGAAGCTGCATTGAGTGATTTAGGCTCGGTCTATCGGCGCTTGGGTTCCACGTCTTCGGTGGCCGCGCCGCTGTCTTTCCAGCCGCGGTAGCCATCGCCGATGTGGCAAACACGTTCCAGTCCCATGTCTTGCACGGCCTTGGTGGCCAGCGCAGAACGCCAGCCGCTTTGGCAGTAAAAGACCAGTTTCTTGCCCGAGGCGAACACGTCTTTGTGATAGGGCGACGACGGATCTACCCAAAACTCCAGCATGCCGCGTGGGGCATGAAAGGCGTTGGGTACTTTGCCTTCGCGCTCCAATTCCCGTGGGTCGCGCAGGTCCACGAACACTGCGTCATCGTCTTCCAACAGTGCTTCGGCTTCTTCAATGTCCAGTGTCTCAACCTCCGCCAGCGCGCGGTCGATCAAGTCTCTGTGGGTTACTTTCAACATAATGAACTCCGTAGTGGATTTGGCGAGCGGACTACTTGCCCTGCCAGTTTGGCGCGCGTTTTTCGGCGAAGGCCTTGGGGCCTTCGATAAAGTCCTCGCTACCGACCATGGCTTTCACTGAGTCGTATTTGCCTTCCATGGCGTCTTGCAGCGATGCACTGTCTAAACTCTTGTAGACCACGTCTTTGCTGGCGCGTATGGACAACGGTGCGCAGGCACAGATTTGCTTGGCCCAGTCCATCGCGGCGTCCATTAACTGGTCATGGGGTACCACGTCGTTGACGAAGCCCAGTTCCTTGCCTTCCTCCGGGCTGACATGGCGTCCGGTCAAAATCATGCCCAGAGCGCGCTTGGGTCCGATCTGGCGTGGCAGCCTGTCCAGTCCGCCGGCCAGTGCGGCCAAACCGACTTTGGGCTCGGGCAGCGCGAATTTTGCGTTTTCAGATGCAATGATCAGGTCGCAGGCCAGAGCGATCTCAAAACCACCGCCCATGGCCACGCCGTTTACCGCGGCGATAACGGGCTTGTTCATATCGAAGCGTGAGGTCAGGCCACCGAAACCGCGTGGGGTAGGTACGCGCTCGCCGCCTTCGGCTTGGTAGCGCAAATCGTTACCGGCGCTGAAACCTCGGCCTTCGCCGGTGATGATGGCGACCCACATGTCATCGTCGGCAGCAAAATCATCAAATACTTCACCCAACTCGGCGTTTGCTAGGGGATGCAGGGCATTCAACCGATCCGGCCGATTGATGCGCACGGTCATGATGTGATCGGCTTTCTCTACAATGGAATATTCACCCATAATCTCTCTCCTCAAATATTCTGCTGTGAATCAATTAGGTCATTGACTTTAACTGAAGGGCTTGCGGTGTGCACAGTTGTTGAAATCGATCAGCTCGTTGGTGTCGCTGGAGCCTCGTATGCGTATTTGGGTCAGGCTGCAGTTTTCGAAGTGGTAGCGTCCCCATTCGGTAGGGGTGTCGTGCATCAGCTCACCAAGGGCGATGGCCATGGCTGCGCCGTGGCTGACCACGAGCACCGTTTCGTCTTCGCTGTGGGCGGCGCTGATGTCTTCCAGACTTTGACGCATGCGTTGGCCAACCGTCGAAATCGCTTCGCCATTGGGTGGTGCCCAGCTGGTGTCTTCGTTTAACCGTTGGATCAGGTTGTGTTCGCTGTCCAAGTCGGTAAAGCGCATGTCCTCCCAGTCGCCAATGGACATTTCCGCCAGGCCATCCACCACTTGGTGGCTCGCCTTTGAGGACGGAGCCGCCAACGCTCCGGTGTGTCGGCAACGGTCGAGGGGGCTGGTATATACCGCCGCAAGGTTCTCTTTTTGGCTTAGGTGGCGACCGGTCAAATAGGCCTGCCAGCGTCCGCGTAGGGTGAGGGGCGTATCGGTGGAGCCGTGCCAGCGCCCAAGTTTGTTCGCGGAGATTTGGCCGTGCCTGAGAAGAAGAAGCCTTGGTGCCATGATGAGTCCTATGAAAGCTGGGATATAGGGTTGTTTGTGGGCACTAGGTCGTAAACCGTTTGGCCACCAAACATCCGACCAAGTCGCCTTCAACGTTTACCGCTGTTCGGAAGGTGTCCAGTGGCCGTTCGATCAGCAGCAGCAGTCCAATGGCTTCCAGCGGAATGCCAACGGCGAGCAGCACCATTTGCATGCCGGCCATGGAGCCTGAGGGAATGCCTGGCGCGCCGACGGATGACAGCATGGCGACAAGGAAAATGGCGACGACCCCTGTGGTGCCCAGCTCAATGCCAAACATATAGGCCAAAAACACGGCGGCAATGCCCTCAAACAGCGCGGTACCGTCCATATTAGCGGTGGCCCCCAAGGGCAGCACAAAGGCGCTGCGTGCTCTGTCTACACCTAGTTTGGTCTGCGCCGTACTCATGGACAGTGGCAGGGTGGCGGCGCTGGACGAAGTGAACAGGGCGGTGATCATGGGCTGACTCACCGCCCGTAAGAACTGCAGCGGGTTCATGCCGGACACCAGCCAGGCAATGGCCGGCAGTACTATCAGACCGTGGAACAGGGTGGCGGCGAACACCACGCCGGCCAATTGGCCCAGAGCCGCCAGGGTGGAAAAGTCGATCTTTTGCGCCAACTGGAAGGTGATGGCAAACAGGCCGATGGGCAGCGTGGTGAGTACCCAGCCAGCCAGCGTGTAGGTAACTTGGGCAAGTTCGTCAAAGATTTTGGGTATCGCTGAGTCTTCCGGCACAGTCATGGCGGCGGCTAGACCAATGAAGATTGCGCCAACCAAGATGCCTAGCACATTCATTTGGCTGAGCGCATTGAAGGGGTTGATCAGCATGCGCTGCAGCAGATTATTCAGCAGACTGAATGTGGAACCGTCACCGGGGTCGATCAGCCGAGCAGATTGAGCGGTGACGTCACCGAGTACGCTGGCGTCCTCGATCAGAGGCGGGAATGCTGTCCACGGGTGATAGAACAAGACGACCACCAGGCCGATGCACACGGCGATTCCGGTGGTGGTCAAGTAGTAGGCGATGGTTACCGAGCCCAGACGGCCCATTTGTCGGGATGCGCGAAGTTGCATCACGCCGGCGATGAGTGAAAAGAAAATCAGCGGGGCGATGACCATTTTCAGTGCGGAGAAGAAGGCCGTGCGCAGCAACTGGGTGAGCTGATCCAACCAGACGATGTCGGGCAGGGTGACAGCGGCCAGCCATCCCAAAACAGCTGAGGCAAAGATCAGCGGTGCAAACCAGCGTGAATTCATTCGAGGGTCCCTAAGTCTTCAATCCGGCGGTCGACAGATCGCCGCAAACCAAGAATGGTGCCTCGTGAGGCGCGAATTAGCAAAAGTACAGTTTCTGCCCGGTCGTGGGGTCTTCTAGGCCTTACGGGCAGGGTAAGATGGGCATATTGTTTGAGTGGAAAGAACACGAACGTGAACAAAAAATTGCTGCGGTTATGTGTGCTGACGCT
>JAACDS010000131.1 GCA_009936895.1 Pseudomonadota bacterium | reverse complement strand
GGGGCGGGCATGCGCTTCACCAAGGAAGATCGGCTCTGCATTCCGGTGCCTTTGTACCACTGCTTTGGCATGGTAATGGGCAATCTCGCCTGCTTAACTCATGCAGCCTGCGCTGTGTTCCCTGACGAAGGTTTTGATCCAAGCTCGGTGCTAAGAGCGGTTGAAGAGGAAAAGTGCACCGCTCTGCACGGTGTACCCACCATGTTTGTGGCGGAAACCGATCTGCCCAACGTTGCCGATTACGATTTGTCCTCTCTGCGAACCGGCGTGATGGCCGGTGCTCCCTGTCCCTTAGAGCTCATGCATCAGGTAATCGACAGGCTGAATATGAGCGAGATTACGATTATGTACGGGCAGACGGAAACCAGCCCGGTCAATCACATGACTGACATCGATGCCCCGGCAGTAAAACGTTGCGGTACGGTGGGGCGGGTGGGGCCCTACCAAGAAATCAAAATTATCGACGAGCATGGATTTGTTGTGCCCGTGGGCGCGACCGGTGAACTGTGCTGCCGAGGTTATTCGGTGATGCGCGGTTATTGGAATGACGAAGAGCGCACGCGAGAAACCATCGACAGTTCGGGCTGGCTGCACTCCGGTGATTTGGCTGAAATGGATGCGGAGGGCTACGTACAAATTGTCGGTCGTATCAAGGACATGATCATTCGCGGTGGTGAAAATGTGTATCCGCGGGAAATTGAAGAGTTTTTGTATACCCACCCGGACATTCTCGAGGCTCAAGTGTTCGGCATACCCGATGAAAAATACGGTGAAATTGTCTGTGCTTGGGTGCAGCAGCGCGATGGAGCTGAGCTAAGTAGTGCGGATGTTCGGGCCTATTGCGCAGATCAAATCACACACTTCAAAGTGCCCAGTATTGTGCGCTTCGTCGATGAGTTCCCCATGACGGTGACCGGCAAGATCCAAAAATTCAAAATGCGCGACGCCACAGTCGCCGAGCAGGCAGCAGGCTCAAGCTAGGTATGAGCCAGCGCCTTGTGCAGGGCGTCGAAGAAACCGCTAGTCGAAGCCGCGCCACCCTGATCCACCGTGAGGTTCGCGGCGTCTGCGTACACGTTGGTGATGGCCCTACGAAGTTGGTCTGCGGGTGCGCTCAAATCCAAATAGTCCAACAGCATGGCAGCAGATAAGACCGTCGCGGTGGGATTGATGATGTTCTGACCGGCAATATCCGGCGCGGTGCCGTGAGCAGATTCGAAGTAGGCATAATCTTCGCCATAACAGCCAGAAGGCGCCAAACCCAACCCACCGATAAGACCCGCTGCGCCGTCAGACATGATGTCGCCATACAAATTGGGCATGACGACGACGTCCAGCGCGTGAGGATTGGTGATCATACGGTATAGGAAATCGTCCACGATGAAGTGCTCGAACTCGATATCTGGGTATTCTTCGGCGATCGCCTTACCAATCTCTAAGAATAAACCGTCAGCCACCGCCAACATATTGTATTTGCAGGTAACGGTGACTTTGCGCTGTTTATCGCGCTTGCGCGCCAGTTCAAAGGCGAAACGAATGACCCGTTCCGATCCGGCTTCAGTGATGGCTTTGATCGCATACTTGCCCGGCCCTAAGTCGCCAAGGTTGGCTCGAGCGTGACGGGAATAGAGGTTCAGTCCTGCCAGATCTTGGGTGTCACCCTCAAGGCCCAGATACAGGTCCTCTAGGTTCTCTCGAATGATAGCGAAGTCGATGCCTTCTGGGCGTGCCATGGGCGAGTTGAAGCCCGGCACGTAGACACAGGGCCGAAGATTGGCAAAGGTTTGTTTGCCCCAGCGAAGATAAAACAGCACTGGTGTGGAGTCGCCGCTGGTGGAGCCGAAAAACGTGGCGTCGGCAGCGTCGATCTGCGCCTTGGCCTCATCGGGAAACAATGTGCCGGATGCCTCTTTCGCGATCTGTCCTACCACCGGCTCGATGAAATCGATGCCCAAATTCATACAACGCAACAAGTCGACGGTGGGCGCCATAACCTCTGGCGACGCATCGTCTCCCATGAAAACTGCAACCTGCTTGTTGGCCATCAGCCACCCCTATCTCGAATAGTGGCACCATCCTACCCTAGGGAAACCCCGATAATGGCGGTTTTGTTTGCCTGATCTTAGTCATAGAATGGCGAAACTTCACTTGGCAGGAGCCGTTGAAATGGACGCGTATGAGCACATAACAGTAAACAGTTCGCTCGAACCGATTGGTGCCGAAGTCAGCGGTGTGGACCTGTCACAGGCGCTTTCTTCCGAGGTCATTGAGGAAATTCACGCAGCATGGTTAAAGCATCACGTGCTGTTCTTCCACGATCAAGACATGTCTCCACAAGCTCAGGTACAGTTTTCTGCAAATTTCGGTGAGCTCGACCAATATAAGTTTATGCAGTCGGTGGACGAGACTCCCTACGTTATTCCCATCATCAAAGAAGCTGATGCGAAAATGAATTTCGGCGGCGGTTGGCATACGGACAGTTCTTATCAGGCCATTCCGCCGAAGGCGACTGTCCTCTACGCCGTCGAGGTGCCGGAGGAGGGGGGCGATACACTGTTTGCCAACGCCACCGCAGCATTTGAGGCGCTCAGCGACGGCATGAAAGAAAATCTGCTGCGCTGGCAGTGCGTGTTTTCACCCAAGCTGGTTCACGGATCCTCGGGGTTCTACAAAGGCAAAGAAGCGGAAAAAAACCTTGGCTCGTCTTATGGTGGTGACGAAAGCTTCGCGGAAACCGAAGTGCTGCACCCGTTGATCCGCACTCACGCAGAAACGGGTGCGAAGAGTATTTATTGCGGCATGGCGCATACAGTCAATATTGATGGCTGGAGCCGAGACGACAGCCTGCCGATTTTCCGCTATCTCACCGATCATCTGACTCAGGATCAATTTGTGACCCGGTTTAAGTGGCGGCAAGGCAGCTTGGCCATGTGGGATAATCGGTGCGTTTTTCACTATGCGCTAAACGACTACCACGGCCACCGTAGGCATATGCATCGGGTGACCATCAAGGGCGAAAAACCCGCCTAACGTGACGGATTAAAGACAAAGGAAGCGACAGATGTCCCAGAACAACGAATCTCAACAGAAGGTCACCGAACTGCAGCATGAAGTGGACACCTTTATTGCTGAAAATCTGACTCAGGAAATGATCGACGGAGCGCGTCTGGGCTTTGGCATTAATCGAGAGCTCGGTACTCGTTGGCACGAAGCCATTCATCAGCGCGGCTGGATAGCACCCGATTGGCCGGTAGAGCACGGAGGTACTGGATGGGGAATTCGTGAGAAGCAGGTTTTCTCCGACGCCATGGCGCTGGCCGGCGCGCCAATGATCATGCCTTTCGGTATCGACATGGTCGGCCCGGTGATTTACACCTTCGGCACTCAGGCCCAGAAAGACCAGCATCTGCCCAGTATCCTTGATGGCAGCACATGGTGGTGTCAG
>JAACDS010000130.1 GCA_009936895.1 Pseudomonadota bacterium | reverse complement strand
TTCACCGCGATGGCTCAGAAAAAAATAGTCGTCGCAGGTTTCCTTAAAGACCTGATAATGATCGCCTACCGCGTCCTTGGCGGTTTGATGCCACAGCCTCACGTCGTCATCTTCGGGATAGCATGGTGTGAGGTCATAGCCGCCCCCGAAATACCAGGCTGGCTCATCGGCTTCCACATAGAAGAATCTCAGATTCATATGAGTGATCGGCACATGCGGATTGCACGGGTGAACAATCAGCGAAATGGCGGCGGCCTGAAAAGCGCTGCCTGCCAAATGCGGGTTACGCTCGGTTGCCGCCGGCGGGAGGGCCGCGCCCTTGGAATGAGTGAACTGAACAGCGGCCTTCTCGATATGAGTTCCATCCGCCAGCACGCGAGGTTGAGATAGCCCGCCGTTGGGGGGCGTGATCTGCTCGAGAGAGAAGGTGGCTTTGCCGTCCAATGTCTCTAAAGCACCGCAGATCTGGCTTTGCAGCGCCATGAAATAATTTACAACGGGTTCGATCATGATCAGCCGTGCCGTAAGTTGAAATACGAGCGTCAGTATAGAGGTAACGCGCCAGTTTGGGCGATTTGAATGTTTTGTGTCATCGATCCCGCCATCGAACTGTCCAACTTTGTGATCAAAAAAGTTAGTAAATACGGAGCAGAGCAATTCCTCGGGGGAACCAAATTGGGCATACTTAGTAGATGAAAGACACCGATTTTATTCCGCATATCGACGCTCTAGAGGGATTGGTTCGCAAAGCGTGCGCTCATCTGGAAGGCAACTTAGACGAAGAGCAAATTGAACTTTACGACTTAGCCTTTGTCCAAGCGGAACTGCTGGCGGCGCGCACGTTGATTGCCGAAGCAGAGAAGACCGGGCGCCTTACCGCTGCCTGCGATTTCTTTTGCGCCAACGCGATCGTCTCCATTACTCAGAAACTCTCAGTACGACCCCAGACCTTCGGTCTGACCCAAGACGAAATGCCAAAGCTGGAAGGGTTACAAGACTACCTCTCACCGAAAGCCATCGCCTCCTTGGGTCAGCACTATCTGGATCAGGGGCTGGCGGATGACACGTTAGACGACGAGAAACGCATCATCCGAGATACCTTCAAAGACTTTGCTGATGATGTGGTTAAGCCACTGGCTGAAGAAGTGCACCGCAAGGCCCTGCTGGTGCCTGCGGAAATACTCGAACCTCTAAAAGCAATGGGCGTATTCGGATTGAGTGTGCCCGAGCGTTTCGGTGGCCTGAAACCCGACACAACCGAAGACAGCATGGGCATGGTCATCGTCACCGAAGAGCTTTCTCGAGGTTCTCTGGGCGCCGCTGGCAGTCTTATTACCCGACCCGAGATCATGGCCAGAGCCTTGCTAGAAGGCGGCACTGACGAACAGCAGGCACGATGGTTGCCGCAAATCGCTTCAGGACAAACCCTGTGCGCGGTATCTGTTACCGAGCCCAATACCGGGTCTGACGTCGCTTCTGTCGCGCTCAAAGCCACTAGGACCGATGGTGGCTGGCATCTTAATGGTGGTAAAACCTGGTGCACCTACGCCGGAGCAGCCGGTGCGCTACTGGTCTTGGCTAGAACGAGTCCAGACGCCAAGCCTGCGCACAAGGGCCTGTCGTTATTTGTCGTTGAAAAACCCTCCTACGACGGTCACGGCTTTGAATACGCGCAGCCCGAAGGCGGGCGTATGACCGGCCGCGCCATACCGACATTGGGCTATCGAGGCATGCATTCCTTCGACATGTCGTACGAAGACTTTTTCGTGCCGGACGACTGCCTGATTGGCGGCGAGGCTGGCGAAGGGAAGGGCTTCTACTTCACCATGCGCGGCTTCATGGGTGGACGCCTGCAAACCGCGGCAAGGGCCTGCGGTCTGATGCGAGCAACCTTTGAAGAAAGCCTCAGCTACAGCCAAGACCGCACGGTATTCGGTCGCTCTGTTGCTAGCTATCCATTGTCCTTGGCCAAACTAGCCCGGATGGGCGCGCTGATCACAGCCTGCAAAGCCTTCACGGCCCACGTTGCTGGCTTGATGGATCAGGGACTGGGCCAGATGGAAGCCAGTTTGGTAAAACTGTTCTCGTGCCGAGCCGCAGAATGGGTTACGCGAGAGGGCGTCCAGCTGCACGGCGGCATGGGATACGCTGAAGAAGTTGCGGTCAGCCGATATTTCGCAGATGCTCGCGTCCTTTCTATTTTCGAAGGTGCGGAAGAAACCTTGGCCATACGCGTAGTGGGTAAATCGCTTGTCGATCAGGCCAGAAATTAATCAAAGAAATCCCTGCTTGCAGGGCCGATAAATCACGTTTTTCACATTTCAATAGAGATCAGGAGCAGTCATGGACTTGAGTTTTTCAGAGCAGGACAGAGCGTTTCAAGCCGAAGTACGGAGCTTTCTTGAAGAAGCTTGGCCACAGGAAATGCGAGACAAGAAAAGCCGCAGCGCCCTAGGCAAGCTGTCGAAAGACGATCTTGTCGGTTGGCAAAAGCGCCTGGCCGACAAAGGTTGGGCAGCAACCAATTGGCCGGCCGAACACGGCGGCGCTGCGTTCACACCAACCCAGAGCTATATTTTTGATGCTGAGCGTGCCCGAGTCGGTGCGCCCGGGGTTGTACCCTTTGGCATCACCATGGTCGCACCCGTGATCATGAAATTTGGTACCGACGAGCAAAAAGCGAAGTTTTTGCCACCAATCCTGAACTCTGACGTTTGGTTTTGCCAAGGTTACTCGGAGCCCGGGTCCGGTTCTGACCTCGCGTCTTTGAAGACAAAGGCCGAGGACAAGGGCGATCACTACTTAGTTAATGGCGTAAAAACCTGGACTACCATGGCCCAATATGCGGACTGGATGTTCTGCTTGGTACGTACCAGCAACGAAGACATTCGTCAGATGGGTATCAGTTTCATCCTGATGGATATGAATACCCCAGGAATCTCCGTTAAGCCAATTGTTACCTTGGATACACCGGCCGAAGGCTACCAAGAGATCAACATGGTCTACTTTGAGGACGTCAAAGTTCCTAAGGAGAACTTGGTCGGCGAACAGGGCAAGGGCTGGACGTGCGCTAAATACCTGCTCGAATTTGAACGGGGCAACGCCTACTCGCCAGGTCTGAAAGGCGCTATGGCGCACCTGAAGCAAGCGGCAGCCGCTGAGCAAGATGGCCTTGGCCAGTCTTTCGCCGACAGCGCCGACTTCATGAAAAAGTTCAACGACGTTGAGGTTCAGATTCTGGCGATGGAAGCTACAGAATTGCGAATTTTGGGGGCTCTGGCGGCAGGACAGAATTTGGGGCCAGAGAGTTCGATTCTGAAAACTCGAGGCACTGAGCTGCAGCAAGCCGTGACGGAACTGGCCATGGAAATTACGGGGAATTACGCCTCGCCACTGGATCAGTCAACTCCAGCGGCCGGCGACAACTTCCAGCCTGTGGGTCCAGAAGCATCCAACGGTGTGACTCAAGAGTACTTCAACACTCGGAAAGTGAGCATCTACGCAGGATCCAACGAGATTCAGCGTAACATCATGTCTAAATTGGTGCTGGGGCTGTAAGCCCCGCTGGTCGCGAAACGAAAAAGGCGGGACATCCCGCCTTTTCTTTCCTGATAAAAAGCCTGCGCCATCTCGCGCTAGCTGTTGAAGTTCTCACCTTCAAAACTGCCGAATAGTCGCTTACTCATATCCTCAGAGACGCGAGTCCACTTACCCAACCATCGCCCAAGCCGACTGATACCCACAGAAGGGTTCGGGCTTTCTTTGATTAAATTTTGATACATCGTTCGCCGGGTTCTTTCGGAGCGATTTTGAATCAAGGACGCAATATTGGTCACAATTTTAATGGCAATACGCGGATGGTCTTGGATGATCTTATTGTACGCCTCAACGTCCAAGAACAGATAGTCGGCCTCGGTCCGCGAGACGACGGTTGCTGTTCGTGATGCTTGCAGCACCAAATTGACTTCCCCAAGCAAACCCGGGCCCGGGAAGTTGCCAATATTCATGGCCACTGTCGTCAGATTCACGCGGCATTTCCAGAAAACAGAAAAGTCCCCATTCAGCAGCAACAGCAAGTGACTGTCGCTGTCTCCCTGAGACAGCATGATGGTACCGGCCTGTGCATGGCGTTGCTCCATGATGTCAACAAGGGTTGAGACCTCATCTGCTTCCAGGTCTGGAATGACTTGGGACACAATCTCGATGATTTCTGCATTTTCCATCTGGGAGCCCCTTGTGATTTGTCGTTGGCAGAACCCTAAGCGGATTCAGTCAAGCTGGACCCGTTGAAGCGAGTAGGTCTGCGACTCCGTTGCGATGATCGTTTCGCCCTCTAATCGTTCCACTTGTGCTTTGATCGCGTCCAAGTCCGTATCCACAACACTCGGATTAAAGCCCGATAGCGCCAAGGTTTTGACATTCAGAGCGCGAGCGGTTTTGTATCCAACCTGCCATGTGGAATGTCCCCAACCCTTGAAGCTCGGGTAATCTTCATCGCAGTAGGCAGCGTCAAACACCAACATGTCGGCATCCTGAGCAAGCGCCGCGACACCAGGATGAATCACGTCAGAGTCGCTGTGTTCGTGGTCGAGGCAGTAGGCTAAGGCACTGTCGCCGTACTCAATACGAAACCCCATGCTTTCATTCGGATGATTGAGAGAGTGGGCGTGTACGGTTGCGTCGCCAAAGGTGCGGGACTCACCGGATTCCATTTCAGTGACGGATTTAACACCTTGCAGCGCAGCAAACGGCACAGGGAAATTGGGAGCCAGCATTTGGCGCTCCAAGCAATCGACAAGGCTTAGACCATCTCTCTTGGGGCCGATGATGTTGATTTCGTTTCGGGGGTCGTAGGCCATTTGAAAAAACGGCAAGCCCTGAATGTGATCCCAGTGAGTATGTGTGAGGAACAAGTCGAGCTTAACCGGCCCGCTGACCGATTCTTTGAGAGAACGACCGAGGCTTTGTATCCCCGTGCCGGCATCGAGAACGATAACCGTATTGCCAGCTCTGACTTCGACACAGGGTGTGTTGCCGCCATATCGTGCAGTATGAGGTCCGGGTACCGGAGTTGAGCCGCGTATGCCCCAAAAGGTGACATTCATGCCCGTTTCCTTAATCGCCATAAACGAATTCGCTCTGATTAATTCAAGGGCCTTGCTAGATGCAGCCAGACCGAGGGCGCAGAGTATAACAATCTAAATGACTGATATACAAAGCGATAACAAGTTTAGGACGCTCTGGAGACTCCATCAAATGAGAACGACTAAGAATCGCTGCACAACAACCTAAGTCGTTTTGGCCTGAAGGCCTTGC
>JAACDS010000129.1 GCA_009936895.1 Pseudomonadota bacterium | reverse complement strand
TGGTCTGTTTATCGTTTTACTCCCTAACAACAGGAGATAACGATGAATGCTCTCAATGTCAGAACCGCTTATCGACAAGTGTCGAGTCCTCGCCAGCGGATAACGCTGTGTGCGCTGTTGGTCTTATTTTTGGCTCTCTGCGTTGCCACACCCGTTGGCGTCAGCGCCAGTACCGACGCGATGGCCCTCGTCGGGTCCGGGGCACGTGCTATGGCTAAGGTAACGGCCACCGCGTCAGCACCGAGGCCAGCTACAGGAACGGCAAAAACCTCAGCGAAGCAAGCCCTAATAAACGTCACCGAGGTCGATCTCAATACCGCAAGCGCAGAACAGCTGGCGTCAGTGCTGAAGGGTGTGGGGTCTTCAAAGGCGAAGGCGATCGTAAGGTATCGCACAGAGGTCGGGCCGTTTCGAAGCATTGCCGAACTGGAAGAAGTGAAGGGTATTGGCCCCAGCATTGTTGCCCTGAACAAAGAGCGAATGTCAGTGAGTCGCGCAAAGCCTTAGATACGGGCACTTCAGCATCTCGCGGAGATTTGTTTCATGGCAGTCGCGCAGGGATAATGCCTACTCGACACTGGTTTGAAAGAGAGGACGAGTATGAGCACCATTTGGAGCCCAATGTGCGATCGCTTTGGTATCGATAGCCCGATTTTTGGATTTGCGCATGACGTGGAAACTGTTGCGGCGATTACCAATGCGGGTGGCTTTGGGGTCTACGGAGCCACCCGGCGGTTCCCGAATGAAATCACCGAAGAGCTGGCTCAGATTCGCCACTTGGTGGGCAGTCGCCCGTTTGGCGTGGACCTTGTCTTGCCTCCCGGCATGCCGGAACACAATTCCCGTGAAGCCATACAGGCTGAAATTCCCGCGGAACACACGGAATTCGTTGAGCAATTGATCGAACGGTACAAGGTCCCCAATGCGACCAAGCCGGGCATGCGAACGCGATTTATCCGCTCAAAGGAAATCGAAGACGCGCAACTGCGCGCGGTTATGGAGAGTGATGTAGACATGTTGGCCTGCGGCATAGGCGCCCCTGCCGATGTGGTGGGTGAGGCGCGGGAGCGTGGTAAAACGACGCTTGCACTGATTGGCAGCCCGCATCATGTACCCAAGGCCATCGCGGCGGGTGTAGAGATTATCGTGGCTCAAGGCTACGACGCAGGCGCACATACCGGTCCGATAGGTACGTATTCTCTGGTACCACAAATTGTCGATGCGGCTGGGGATATCCCGGTGCTCGCTGCGGGGGGTGTGGCAACCGGCAGACACATTGCCGCTGCGCTTGCGATGGGCGCGCAAGGTGTTTGGCTAGGTACTGCTTGGCTGCTCTCACAGGAGCATCAAGGCGATATGCATCCGGTAAACCGGGACAAGTTGATACAAGCGGGTAGCGCCGACACGGTGATTACACGAAGTGAAAGCGGCAAACCCTTTCGTCAGGTGCGAACCGGTTGGAGTCAGGCTTGGGAAGCGGAAGGCGCTCCCGTGCCTTTGAAAATGCCCTACCAAGATGTGCTGATCGGTGATTTGTTGGGTGCGATTGAAGCACACGACATCGAGCCCTTGATTCACTCCGGAGCAGGTCAAAGCATCGCGTATTTCAATGACGTTAAGCCGGTCGCGCAAATAATGCAGGGATTGATCGACGAAACGGCCCAAGCCCTGCACACTCAAGGGCGGTTCTTACGTAACGACTCACTCTGAAAGGTGTTTGGATCGATGCATCAATGGCTTTGGATACTGATTGCGTTGGCCTCTGTGGCAGGTTGCGGTGGGCTGCGGTTAGATAGCGCTCCCTCAAGGGACGTTCCCCTGAGCGGTACATGGTTGGTGGATTCGGCAGTATCTGACGATGTTGGCTCTGCAATGCGTCCTGATGCGAAATTCAGTGACCGTCGCCGGCAGATGTCCACAGCAGCGGAAATTCGGCGGATTCGCCGAGGCTCAGGCCTTGCCTACGTGGCACACGACTTCCAAGTGCTGGACGCCAAGCGCATGAGAATAGAATTAGGGTCGGATTCCATGGGCATTCAGCACTTTCCGGGCATCTATAGAGATGTCTCGTGGGGCACCCGCGATCGAGGTATTTGGACGGTACAGGCGGGATGGGACGACGATGTGTTGGTCGTAGCGTCAAAGACTCGAGGCATCAGTGTGTTAGAGCGTTATCAAGTGCAGGGGCCTGATCGATTAGTGGTTTCATTGGATATTGAAGCTGACGGTAACGGTCGATCGATCAACCGATCCTTTCGGCGCTGACGCTAAGCGTTAAATCGGATCGTTTGAGTATTGCATTTGAAGGCTCACACATTAAGATATGCGCTCGCTCGCGAGACAGACGATGTCTCGTTTGACGATTCCGCCTTAGCTCAGTTGGTAGAGCAAATGACTGTTAATCATTGGGTCGCTGGTTCGAGCCCAGCAGGCGGAGCCACCTTCCTGTTATTGGGGGTCTGTAAAGCCTTAGGGTTCGATGAGCCAGCCGGCCAAGGCCAATTCGCCGGGCGTGGGGACACCCATACGCCTCCAATCCCCGACGCTCGTACTCACCGTATAAAACGCCCAGAGATAGAAAGCTTAGGTCCGTCATTTCGGCACGCCGCCCGTGGAACTTGCGTGTCACTAGGCCAGTACGACGCCACATTCCGTCAGTGCCTTTAACCGTTCTGGTGCTAAACGCTTGCCGATACGTTTCTGACCGTGGAGCCAGCTGCCCAGGCGAAATCCGTCAGCACAAACATACATAATGGGTACATTGGCGTCGCCGTTGACGCGCTTGTAGCCTTGCAATTGTTTGATGCCTTTTTCCCATTGAGGGTCTCGCTTCTTCCAAAACATAGGG
>JAACDS010000128.1 GCA_009936895.1 Pseudomonadota bacterium | reverse complement strand
GTTGCCGGGCACTGTGATCAGCGTGGTACTCGCGAATACAATCTTGCGTTGGGAGAGAGCCGAGCCAAGGCCATAAGCTCCATTCTGCAGGCGAATGGTGTGAGTTCGCGCCAGATTGAAGACATCAGCTATGGCGAAGAAGAACTGGCAAATCCGGCGAACAACGCCCGAGCATGGGCTCAGAACCGTCGCGCAGTGATCTCTTACCGTTAAGAAAACTTAGGATCTAGCCATGGGCATTCGAGCACGCATCGGCACGTCTTTTGGGCGCTTGATTGCCACCGGTCTTGCTCGGTTCTTGGCTGTCGTATCGGGTGCCCTGATGAGTTTGATCACCGCCGCAGGCGTGTCTGCCGCCGTGCCCGTGGAAGACTCGCTGCTGAGAGCCGCAGCGGAACTCGATGCGCAGACCTATGGTGTGAACGAAGACGCAAATCTTTGGACTCGCGCAGGCCAGGAGCAAGCGGTCAGCGGAGTAGCGGCGGGTAGCGACCAACCGTTGTTCTATCAAATTCAAATGTTGCAGCAAGAGCTGCGCGACCTGCGTGGTACCGTTGAAGAGCAGACCTACCTGATTCAAAAGCTGCAGCAGAACCAGCGCAGTCAGTACGTCGACTTAGATCGTCGCGTGGCGGCATTGTCCCCTAATCGTCCAGCGCCGGGTCCTACCCCTGTGCCAATGGGAGATGCGATGACTGAAGCGTCGGATGTTGTGGAAGGTACACAGTCAGCCGCGCCAAGTATGGCCGTTCCTCAGGCCGCAGTAGACGTTGAGCCGACGAGCGAACGAGAAGCGTATGCTCAAGCCATAGAGTTGATGCGCGCAAAGCGATTCGACGAATCGACACAGGCGTTCGGGGCCCTCATTGTGAAATACCCCAATGGGCAATATACGCCCAATGCGTTTTACTGGTTAGGTGAGCTGAATTTGGCCACCGGGCAAACAGAGCCTGCACGACAAAATTTTGTTCAAGTGATTCGCCTATACCCTGACCATCAGAAGGTACCGGATGCGCTCTATAAACTAGGGGTCCTGTATTTTCAGTTGGGGGATGAGGCGGAATCTCGCCGTTATCTAGAACAGGTACAAAGCGAATTTCCTCAGAGTTCCGCCGGCACCTTGGCGAAGCGTTACTTGGCCGAGATGGAGTAAGTCGCCCGAATACCTTTTGGGAAGCACCCTAATTCATGTCTGACCTGAGAATTACTGAGATCTTTTTGTCGCTTCAGGGCGAAGCCAATACCGTAGGCCGCCCGACGATATTTGTGCGCTTGACCGGTTGCCCTTTGCGCTGCCAGTACTGTGACAGCGAATACGCCTTTTCCGGCGGCACAATGATGAGTTTGGATGACATAACTCAGCAAGTGCAGGACCTAGGCGTCGCTCATGTAACGGTGACCGGGGGCGAACCCCTGGCTCAGCCAAACGCCATAGGGTTAATGCAGCGCCTCGTTGATTCGGGACTGTCCGTATCTCTGGAAACCAGTGGTGCGCTCAGTGTCGAGAAAGTGCCCGCCCCGGTAGTCAAAGTGCTGGATTTAAAGACGCCGGGCTCCAACGAGTCGCACCGTAACCTGTGGACGAATTTGCAGTACCTAACGCCCCAAGATCAAATCAAATTCGTTCTATGTGGTCGCGGCGACTACGACTGGGCGCGCATGCGTTGCGATGAACATGATTTGTACACTCGGGTCGAAGACGTGCTGTTCTCGCCGAGCCATCACGAGCTCGCGCCCCGAGATTTAGCGGATTGGATTGTCGCCGACCGACTGCCTGTTCGGATGCAAATGCAGATGCATAAATTACTCTGGGGCGACGTGCCCGGTCGCTAGACGCCGTCTCGGTTAGGTAACAGCAGAATACTATGAAAAAAGCAGTCATCTTAGTTTCAGGCGGTTTGGATTCCGCCACGGTACTGGCTATCGCCCAAGCGGCAGGTTATGCCTGCTATGCGGTGAGTTTTGATTACGGGCAACGTCACAGCGCAGAGTTGGCTGCCGCCCGGCTGGTCTCTGCTCGGGCCGGTGTGATTGAGCATCGAATCGTCGCCATCGATTTGAGCCAGTTTGGCGGCTCGGCCCTGACGGATGAGGCCATTGATGTGCCTGAAGCCAACGCCAGTCAGGACGACATTCCCATTACCTATGTGCCAGCCCGCAATACGGTTTTTCTGTCCCTTGCGCTGGCGTGGAGTGAAGTGTTGGGGGCCTGCGATATATTTGTCGGTGTCAACGCGGTGGATTATTCAGGCTATCCCGACTGTCGTCCTGAATTCATTGAGTCCTTTGAGCGGATGGCTAATCTTGCGACCCGGGCGGGAGTGGAAGAGCAAAAGCTGACAGTACATGCACCATTGATTGATATGACCAAGGCTCAGATCATCCAGCGGGGCATTGCCCTAGATGTGGACTACTCGTTGACGGTTTCTTGCTATCAGGCCGACGATCAGGGCGCTGCCTGTGGGGTTTGCGACTCGTGTTTCTTGCGCAGAGAGGGTTTCGTGGGTGCGGGCGTTCCCGACCCCACCCGTTACGCGAATGTAGCACCATAAACCCTTGTCTCACCCTGCGCGGGTGACTACAATGCGCTCCGCTTTCGAGTCTCTTTAGAGTCCAACGGTCGTTAGCTCAGCTGGTAGAGCACCGGGCTTTTAACCCGTTGGTCCTGGGTTCGAATCCCAGACGACCCACCATTTCCTAAGAGCTGCACGATAGCATCGAACATCCCGACCGATTTCTCGCCCACTCGGGCCTTCTCTCCGCGTATTCATCCATACCCTCTTGCCAGGTATACGGCCTCTCGAGCACGCTCATCCACGTGTTGAGTCGCTTAAAGTCGCCGTTGTCTGCATCGTCAATAGCGAGTTGGGCCAAATAGTTTCTGGGCACATACAGCGGGTTCGTGCGGTTCATTAACGCCGCGCGAGGACCCTGACTCTGACCCTGCTGCTCTGCGATGCCCAAGTAGTCGCCAAGCCATTTCTGAGTCTGAGCCTGCAGATCGGCATTAATCGTTTGTGGCGCGTAATAGGCGTTCTGTAAGAAGGCCGTATCGGTATCCGCGTTTTTGACATCCGCCAGATGCCGGAAAAAGAGCGTCATATCCGTTTCGGTTTCGGTCAGTAGCTTCAGCAAACGATTGGTAATTTCGGCGTCGAAGTTAGCCAGCCCCAGCTTGTTGGCCATCATGCATTGCCACTGGTTTTCGTAGTGGGTCGCGAAACTGCCTAAAATATCTTCCAGCGGCTTGGTTTCTTCGATCAGTGGGTACAGGGCGTTGGCAAGCTGCAGCAAATTCCACTGGGCGATGGCCGGTTGCTGACCGTACCGATAACGTCGCTGTCCCGCGTCGGTGGTGTTGGGCGTCCAGTCCGGATCGAAGTCTTCCAGCCAACCATAGGGTCCGTAATCAATGGTCTCGCCTAAAATCGACAGGTTATCGGTGTTCATAACGCCATGCACAAAGCCGACTCGCATCCACTCCACCATGAGTTTTGCTGTGCGTTGGCAAACGTCATCAAACCAAGCTAAATAACGAGACTTGTCGTCTTGGTGTGTCTTGGCGATGGCAGGGAATTCGCGTTCGATTACGAAGTTGGTAAAGGTGGCCAGCAACTCAGTTTCTTGGCGAGCGGCCAGCATTTGAAAGTGACCAAACCGCACAAAGGACGAACTGACCCGACAGACCACAGCGCCGTGTTCTAATGCTGGGTGACCATCGTACAGCATGTCGCGCATGACCTGTTCGCCAGTGCCAATTAGTGACAATGCCCGAGTGGTTGGCACACCCAGATGGAACATGGCCTCAGAGCAGACGTACTCGCGGAGCGAAGAACGCAGCACTGCCAAGCCGTCGGCGGTGCGTGAGTAAGGGGTTTCCCCTGCGCCTTTGAGCTGCAGCATCAAGTGGCCGCCTTCGGTTTTGACCTCGCCTAAATTAATGGCTCGACCGTCGCCCAGTTGGCCTGCCCAGTTACCGAACTGATGCCCGCCATAACAGGTGGCGTGTAGGTCCATATCGGGCAGTAATTGATTGCCGGAAAACACCTTTAGAAATTCTTCGCCCGTGCATGTGGCAGCGTCGAGGCCCAGCAATTCTGCGGCGTGGGGCGAATAGTGCATCAGGTAGGGGCTAACGACGGGTGTAGGCTCTACTCGGGAAAACAGGGCGTTGCGGATCTGTCGGCGTTCGCTGCCCGTGTGTGAATCCGCCGGTAGCCTTTGCGTGAAGGCGTTGTCGAAGATCAATGACTGCATTTTCTTTTGAGGTTGCCAATGAAGTCCACAGGGTAATCGTCTGACGGCTGCAAGACGATAAAAATAGTCGTTCGTTTTGTTTCTCGCTGGCTCTCGCCTCCCGTGCTAACAGCGTGTATGTTTTGTTCGTAGGGATGAATGGGAGGTAGGTATGTCCGAAGCAATAGCAACACAAGAGTTTGATGCGCAAGCAACAGCGCTGGAAGATTTTGACGTTAGCAGCGCCAAGCTGATGCAAGCCGATCAACATTGGGCGTTTTTTGCCCGTCTGCGAGATGAAGCGCCAGTCCACTATTGTAGAGACAGTATGTTTGGCCCGTATTGGTCGATCACGCGCTTTGCCGACATCATGGAAATTGAAAAAAACTGGCAAGATTTTTCGTCGGATCTCGGGATTACGCTTGGCGACCGCCCGGAAGACTTCTCGACACCAAATTTCATTGGTATGGATCCGCCAAAGCACGATCAGCAACGGCAAACAGTGCAGGGCGTGGTCGCGCCTGTGAACCTGAAAAAAATGGAGTCTCTGATTCGCCAGCGTGCGGCAGCGATTCTCGATTCACTGCCGGTAGGGGAAACATTCAACTGGGTCGACTTGGTGTCGGTTGAACTCACCACGCAAATGCTGGCGACGATCTTCGATTTCCCCTTTGAAGACCGCTACAAGTTGACGTATTGGTCCGATATGGCAACCTCCGGCGAGTTGGCTGGTGGTCCAACACCGGAGGCCGAACGACGGGCCGCTCTCATGGAGTGCTTAGAGTATTTTACTGCCCTGCGGGAAAAGCGTGGCAACGAGCCGCCTAAAATTGATTTGTTGTCCATGCTCGCTCATGGCAAAGACACCCAAAACATGCCTCCCATGGAGTTTCTGGGTAACTTGGTATTGTTGATTGTTGGCGGCAACGACACCACGCGTAACTCGATTTCCGGTGGTGTGTTGGCGCTGAACGAAAACCCCGGCGAGTACGACAAACTGCGAGAGGATCGTTCGCTGATCCCCAACATGGTGTCTGAAATCATACGCTGGCAAACCCCCTTGTCCTTTATGCGCCGCACAGTGACACGCGATCTGGAGTTTCGTGGGCAGCAAATGCGTCAGGGCGACAAGTTAGCCATGTGGTATGTCTCGGGCAACCGTGATGAACGTGTAATCCCTGAGCCAAATCGTTTCTGGATAGACCGACCCAATGCGCGCCACCATCTGTCCTTTGGCTTTGGCCTGCATCGGTGTATGGGTAATCGCCTGGCAGAGATGCAGCTTCGGGTCTTATGGGAAGAAATAATGCAGCGCTTCCGCTTTGTGGAAGTGGTCGGCGAGCCCGAGCGGGTGCAGTCGAGTTTTGTACGTGGCTATTCCAGCTTACCGGTAAAGTTGCACGCGCTGTAAGGGACGCCCACGAACGTTGCACCGAAGGAACTCTGACGTGATCTTCGGCGAATCAGGTATGAGGAAAATATATGTCGTTAAGGCAATTAAGCCGATCCATCGAGGGATTGGTCGCCGTGATTACTGGAGCCGGCAGTGGCATGGGCGCGGCAACCGCGAAACTGTTCGCTGATCAGGGCGCGAACGTAGCGGCGTTGGATCTGAACGAAGACAGTGTCGCGAGCGTTGTGCAGGAGATTACGGCCGCAGGCAAGTCAGCAAAGGCGTGGCAGATCGACCTCGCCGATGGCGATGCGATCATCCGGGTGATGAGTGAGATCGCCCAGCATTTCAACGGCATCGATCTGCTGGTGAACAATGCGGGGATTTCGATCCCATCCCCAATCGACCACGACGGCTATGACATGTCGTGGGATCAATCTCTAGCAGTGTTGCTGACGGCACAACAGCGCACCATTCGGGCCGTGTTGCCGCATCTGCGTCAGTCTGAGAATCCTCGAATCGTGAATATCGCTTCTACCGAAGGCCTTGGTGCAACTAAGGGAGGTAGCCCGTATACGGCGGCGAAGCATGGTGTTATTGGTCTAACGCGGTCCCTGGCCGTTGAGCTTGGCGGCGAGGGGATAACGGTAAACTGTATTTGTCCCGGACCTATCAACACCGGCATGACGCAGGCGATTCCCGATGAACAAAAGGTCGGTTACGCCCGTCGTCGAGTGGCCTTGAAGCGTTATGCGGAACCCGAAGAGGTGGCGCATGGGACATTGAATTTCTGTTTACCATCTTCAAGTTTTATGACCGGTGCCGCATTGCCGGTGGATGGTGGACTGACCATCAAAAATGCGTGACAGTTCGATCATCTGCTCTGGGAGCCGCATGTCGTGAACAAACGAACCGGTAGAGTCTCTTGGTCCACGACGTTGGCCTTTGGCGCACCAGCCATTGGCGCAGGCTACATGTACTTGATCCTCAGCCTGTACGTGATGAAATTTTCTACCGACGTCTTGCTCATTGCGCCGGCGGTTATGGGCGCAATTTTCAGTTTGTCGCGTATTTGGGATGCCATTTCAGATCCGTTGGCGGGGTATCTGAGTGACCGCACCACGTTCAGATTAGGTCGCCGCCGCACCTGGATTTTGAGCAGTTGCGTACCGATTTCCATTGGGTTTTACGCGGTGTTCGCGCCGCCGTTTTCCATGCAGGGGAGTGAACTCACTCTTTGGATGACGATTGCCATTATCGGCTTTTATTCGGCCATGACGCTGTTTTTCGTTCCCCATATGGCACTGGGTGCCGAATTGTCTACCGACTACCATGAGCGCAGCCGACTGTTTGGCGTGCGACATATCTTTTTTACCTTGGGGTCTATTTTGTCCCTTGGTGCCATGTATTTGCTGATTAACGAGGAATTTACGGAAGGCGGAAACGTGCGGCTCTTGGCCCGAGATCTGGCCTTTATTGCTATTGGGGTCATGGCTGTGTTGGTGATCTATGCCGTTGTTTACCTGCGTGAGAGGCCGGAGTTTCAAAATCGGCAGCAGGGCGGGCCATTGCAGGCCTTCCGTGACATCTGGGGTAACCCTCATGCCAGATTGTTGATCACCGTAACCTTTATCGAAAACGTGGGCAGTGCGGCGATTGCCGCATTAACCCTATACATTTCGCAGTACGTTGTGGGTGCGCCAGCCATGGCTCCCTTGATCATCCTTGCTTACATGGTGCCTTCTTCTCTCTTTGTCCCGATCTGGATTCCACTGTCAAAACGCTTTGGCAAAATCAAAGTTTGGATGGGGGGCATGATTCTTACTGGCCTGTCCTTCGGTGGGATGTTTTTTCTGCCCTACATAGAGAGCTTGGAACAGCGTTTGTTTTGGATCATTTTTCTCGCTGCCTTTGCCGGTTTGGCAAATGGTTGTGGTGGCACCCTCGGTCCATCGGTGCAGGGCGATGTGATCGACTATGACGAATACAAAACCGGTGAGCGCAAAGAAGGTTCTTACTTCGCTGCGTGGAATTTTGTTTATAAAAGTGCGCTTGGGGTGATGTTGCTGCTGACGGGCTTCGTACTGGATTTTGCAGGCTTCGTACCGAACGTTGAGCAGACCATGCAGGTTAAAATGGCCATGGTCAGTCTGTATGGGCTTTTCCCTTTGGTGTGTTACACCATCGGAGCAATTTTGTTCAGCCGATTCACTCTGGATGAAAAGGCCTATCAGGTGATACGCACCGAGCTGGATGCTCGGCGCGCTGAAAACGAGAACGGCAAGCCGGCGACTACTGGGCTGTAAAGTTGCCGGGACGCCGTTCTGCTACCGCCCTGACGCCTTCGCGATGGTCTGCGGTTTGCTGCAGACGGTGCTGCTCTACAAATTCGTGGTCGGTTTGTGCTTTGACCGCATCAGCAAGGCCCGCGCGCATGGTAGCCCGCACTGAAGCAACTGCCAGCGGTGCGTTCTCTGCGATTTCTTGAGCGAGTTTGATGGCCTCGCTGCGCAGATTTTCTTTGTCTGTCAGCACATCGGCCAGACCCATTTCATAGGCTTCTGCGCCAGTAATCCGTCTTCCGGTCAAAAACAGCATGAGCGCTTTTTGTTGACCAATCAGTCGCGCCAGCGTGTGGGTCAGACCAAAACCGGGATGGAAGCCAAGCTTCACGAAATTTGCTGTAAAGCGTGCTTCCGGGCAAACCACTCGAAAGTCAGGCATGACGGCTAACCCAAAGCCACCCCCAACGGCAGCGCCTTGAACGGCAGCGACCACTGGGATGTTGGTATCGAACAATCTTACGGCAGCAGCGTAGAGCGGATTTCCTGCCTCAACTTTGCGGTCGGCGCGTTCTTCGTTGCCAGAGGCACTGCCAAAATTGTTGCCAGCGCAGAAGTGTTTGCCTTCGCTGCACAAAACGACGGCACGAACCTCGTTGCTGGCTTCCATTTTGCCAAACGCGTCGGCCAGATCCTCGATCATTTGCGTGTCGAAAAAGTTGTTGGGTCCGCGCTGTATCTCAACTACGGCGACGTAGTGTTCAATGGTGATGCCGATTCCGTCGTAATTCATATCTGTCATGCTTGAGTTCCCCTCCTAGTCGTTGGGTAAGGGCACCCAACGTTGATAGATGAACCATAAGCCGCGAATGCTGCCGAAGGCAACGGCGCCAAAGATCAGATTTGCTGCGATACCGCGGAGCAGAAATGGAATGCCAGCCACGTAGCAGGTCAACCAACCCGCAACGGTGTTGGGATAAAAGCCCAAGGCTAAAGGCGTTAAATTGCTGACCAAGTAGACAATTACCGCGCTGGTTATGGCGGCCCCACCCAAATGCAGGATTCGAACCCGCCGCAAAATCGGCGCCACCCCGACAGCACTGAGTAAGTGCGCGGCATACACCAAGGCCATAGCGGTGATGTGATAGGTGCCATTAATGGCATCCACGGTCGCGATGGTCACGAGCACGGGAAGTGGCAACAGATGCTTAGGCAGGTATGCGGCAGCCAACATACCAATGGCACCAACCGTAGACATACCCGCCGGATGAGGCAGTAAGTGCGACGAGGCGCCAACCACGCACAAGGCGACGGCAATCAGCCACGATTTGAGATCGCGAGACTCTGAGACAATAGACATGGCACGTTTTCTTCGTTGCGTCGACATCGACACTATAGTGGCCTGTCGTCGCGCTGTCCTTGAAGCTGCTGCATTTCTCTCATGAACGAGATGATTGGTGGGCAAATGGCAACCCCGGCCAGCCTATGCCGATGGGGTATAGTGGTTCTTTTTGGTCAGGGGCGTTAAGCGAAGATGGCGAGCCGCGACATCTATTCCGTTTTGGCCGTGCCGAATTTCCGCTGGTTGTGGGTGGGCAGCCTTGGCTCGTCTTTTGCGATGAACATGCAGATCATTGCGCGTGGATGGTTTGTTTATGACCTAACCTCGTCGGCCATGGACCTGGCCTGGGTGACCTTGTCGTTTATGCTGCCATCGGTCCTGTTTTCGCTCTACGGTGGGGTACTGGCAGATCGTCTGCCAAAGCGGCGGCTTATCGTATTTGCACAAAGTTTGAATGCCTTGGCCACGTTGATCATGGCGTGGATCATTTTTTCCGGCACCGTTGTGTTCTGGGACTTCATTTGGTGCGGTTTTTTCAATGGCACGATTTTGGCGTTATCGATGCCAGCGCGTCAGGCATTCGTGCCAGAGGTTATCCCTCAGCCGCTGATCTTTACGGCGATGGCATTGAATACCACTGGTTGGAACCTGTCTCGGATTGTGGGTCCTGCGCTGGCTGGATTATTGATTGCGTGGCTGGCGGGTGGTGACAAACAGTCGGCGTTTGGTGTGGGGGTGGTATATGTGGTCATTGCCGCCTTGTACCTCTTTTCTGCTCTGACCATGTTGTTAGTCGATTTGCCGGGCAAGTCGTCGCAGATCCAAAGCAGCGGTACCTACAACGAAATGCGCGAGGGTTTGGCATACGTATTCGCTCATCCGCGTATTTTCGCTTTGCTGCTGATGTCGATTATTCCGTTTCTGTTTGGAATGCCCCTGAACACGCTATTGCCGGCCTTCAATCAAGACGTCTTAGGGGGGCATGCAGACAGTTTGGGGATTTTGGTGTCTGCCATGGGAGGGGGTGCCATCGTGGGGTCGATGATGATGGCGACCATGGGAGACATGAAACGAAAGGGCTTGTGGTTGCTGATCAGTAGTCTGGGGTGGGCTGGTGCAACCGCCGCGTTCGGTATCGGATCCAGCGTCGCATGGGCCCTACTAGCGATTGCGTTGATCGGACTCGTCAGCGCATGGAATATGTCACTAAATCGTGGACTGCTGCAGCATACGGTGGACGCGCACATGCGCGGGCGTATTATGAGTATCGATATGATGTTTCACGGGCTGATGCCGATAGGTGTTTTTCCGATAAGCTGGGTTGCTGAAGCCTACGGTGTTGGTACGGCGCTTACGGTTAGCGGTATCGCCTTCGGCGCGATGGTTGTTTTGTCGTATCTTCTGTCGCCGGCAGTACGAGGGATGGCAGCAGACGCCCCAACTTCTTTAAAAGCAGCCTCCTGATAGGAGGCTGGGTTAACAGGACAGGTAATCATTATGCAATGGGATCTGATAATCCAAAACGCCAAGGTATTTGATGGTCATGGCGGTGCCGGTCGCGTAGGCGATGTGGCGATCAAAAACGGCAAGATTGCGGCCTTGGGTGGTCGATTGCCAACCGGTGAGAGCGAAGCCGTCCACGACGCGGACGGGCAATGGCTTACTCCGGGTTTGCTGGACATCCACACCCACGAAGATTTAGAGGCTGAACTTGACCCCGGCTTGCCCGAGGTGCTGCGGCATGGCACCACCAGTGTGGTCGTCGGTAATTGCAGTATTGGTTTGGCTTTTGGCAATCAGCGTCAATCCACCTTGGATCCAGCCCAAGACCCCATCGTTGACTGTTTTGCCCGCGTAGAGAACATCCCCAAGACCGTGTTGTCCAAGGCGGCTGACAAGGCCACATGGTCCAAGCCCGCTGACTATCTCAGTCATCTGGATGAACTGCCGCTGTCGGCCAACATGGCCCCCTTCTTACCGCACTCCATGCTGCGTATCGAAGTGATGGGCTTGCAAGACAGTGTGTCGCGACAGCCTACATCCGCAGAACTGGATCGTATGGCCGGTATTCTCGATGAGGCCATGCAAGAAGGGTACTTGGGGCTTTCTACCGACGGGCTGCCCCTGCATTTTTTGGCCAACGAGCCGAATCTCAGTAAACGCATTCCAACCCAATACGCGGAATTTGGCGAGTACAAGAAACTCACCGACGTGGTGCGCAAACACGATCGGGTCTGGCAGATGACTCCGGCAACAGATGACGGTGGTTTGACCGCGCGTCTGTTCATGCTCAGCAGCGGACGGCTTTACGGCAAGCCATTGAAGGTGACGGCCTTGGCCGCCATCGACAGTGTGAACAACAGAAGCAATCTGGCTCGCGGATTGCTTTTTGCCAACTTGCTGAACAGTAGAGCGTTACAGGGGGATTTCAGATTGCAGTGTTTGAGCGCCCCGTTTCGCGTGTATTCCGAGGGAGCGGTGAGTCCCTTGGCTGAGGCGGATCCTTTGCTGCGTCGGCTGATTGAAACCGAGTTAGAAGACGTGGAACGTCGTCGGGAGATATTGTCTGACCCCGAGTATGTTGAAGCCTTTCGGGCCATGTGGTCGCGAGGAAAGAGCGGTTTTAACATGGGTCATCTGCGGCGCAAGCTGCGCCTTGAAAAAGAGTTTCTGACCCGCGATCTCAATGACATGCAGATTTATCGGTCCAGTATTGCCCCCTGGCCGGGTCAGACCATGGCGTGGATCTATCACCGGTACCACGCGTGGTGTATCAACAGCGAGAGCATCGCCGATGCCGCTGAAGCGGCGGCTTTTGCCGCCTTGGGGAAGGACATTCGCGATGACGGCGAGTTTTTCCTCGGGCTGCTGCGGCACTTTGATACCGACCTGCACTGGTGCTATGTGGCGGCGAACAAAGATCCAGACGTCATCAAACGCCTGTTGCTGCACCCGAAACTGATTCCCGGCTTTAACGACAGTGGTGCTCATGTCACCAACATGGCGTTTTTCGATGGCAATCTGCGGGCGCTGAAAATTGGTCTGGACGAATCCGAAGCGTGTTTCAGTCACATGTTGTCGCGACTGACCAGCGAGCCGGCGGCATTCTTCGGGCTGCCGGATGTTGGCAGCCTCAAAGTCGGCAGTCGTGCGGATATGCTGCTGCTGAACCCCGAACAGTTGGCCAGTTATGACGGTGAAGCCAGTGTGTAATATCAGTATCGCGATGTGTTCGATTGCCATCAGTTGGTGAATCGATCAGATGGCGTGGTTGGCGGCGTGTATGTCGCTGGTCAACGGGTGTGGGATGGTGCCGATTTTTGCGGGGAGCATGGGCGGCGTTCGTTAGGTGGCGCGCTTAGAGCCGGGTCAGATCGGTAGCGCAGATGCCCGGTTGCCCGGGCATCTGACTGCTTAACGGATTGCGAATCAGTCCTTGGGTTGTCCCAAAATCCGCTCGGCGATGATATTGCGCTGAATGTTTGGCGTGCCGCCGCCAATTACTACGTTGGGCCAGTTCAAGGCTCCCTTAGACCAACTGCCGTTATCCACGGCCTCGTCTCCGCCCCGCAGCTGCAGTCCGGCTTGGCCGGATAGCTCAATGGCAAAATCGTCCATCTCGATTTCCAGACTGGCGCGATGCAGTTTGTTCACCGACGTTTCTGACGTCAGAGGCTCACCCTTGATCTGCTTGGTGAGATAGCGCAAGCCATTGTATTTCATGGCGGAAATTTTGATCTCAAACTTCGCGACGGTACGTCGGATCTTGGGGTCTTCGCTAGCGGGCTTGCCTTGGCGCTTGCTGTTTTTGACCAGCGTCTTCAGGTCATCCAGCTTGGCTTGCAGCTGGGTGACTTCGCCAATGCTCGAACGCTCGTTAGCCAGTGCTGATACGGTGACTTTCCAGCCTTCGCCTTCTGCGCCCAGCCGATTTTCTACGGGCACCTGTACGTCGGTGAAGAAAATTTCCGCGAAGTGTTTATCGCCTGCCATGTTCTGAATGGGGCGAACTTCAACACCCGGGGCATCCATGGGCACCAAAAAGCAGGTGATGCCGTCGTGCTTGGAGGTGACATTGAAGTCGGTTCGGGTGAGCAGAATGATCCACTGGGACCACGGTGCGCCGGTGGTCCAAATTTTCTGGCCATTCACCAGATAATGATCACCCTGAAGCTCGGCCTTGCATTGGATGGCAGCCAAATCGGAACCGTGGTTTGGTTCAGAGTAACCGGTACACCA
This sequence comes from Pseudomonadota bacterium, assembly GCA_009936895.1. GTDB lineage: Bacteria > Pseudomonadota > Gammaproteobacteria > Pseudomonadales > Azotimanducaceae > UBA4421. The sequence goes on along the minus strand of JAACDS010000128.1, from coordinate 3,630 downwards.
AGTGACCTTGCTGTCCAAAATATCGGGGATGAACTTTTTCTTCTGCTCTTCCGTGCCGTATTCCATGATGCCGGGACCAACCCAGGCCAAGCCCATCATTGATGTGCCCAGCGGTGGTGCCTTGGCGAGGGACATTTCCTCCTTGAGGATCGCTTGTTCGATCAGCCCGCCATCGCTGCCGCCGAATTCTTTGGGCCAGGCGAAACCGACCCAGCCCTTGGCTCGTACTTTTTCCAGCCAAGTGCCGAGAAAGTTTTTCCCGCGCTGTTCTTTGGGCGGTAGATTTTCAGCGATGAAGCTGCGCACTTCCTGTCGAAACGACTGCTCGTCGGGTGTGTAGTCAAAGTCCATTACAGACCTCCTAAAGTTGCGATTCTGTCCATGTGGTAGTCCGAGTCGCCATACATTGGCCGCGCCCACTTTGATCGTTTGAGGTAGAGCTGGGCGTCGTAGTCGGCGGTGAAGCCGATTGCCCCGTGCAGACCGACGCCGTCGATACCGATCTGGGCGAAGGCATCTGAGGCATAGCCCTTGGCCATGGAAACGGCCTTGGCGAGTTCTTCGGGGCTGTCATATACTGCCCAGGCCGCGAAGTAGCACAGCGAGCGATAGCTCTCCAAATCAACAAACATGTCCGCCAAGCGATGCTTCACACCCTGATACTGACCAATGGGTTTGCCGAACTGAATGCGTTCCTTGGCATAGCCGTTGGTCATGGCAAGAATTGCCGTGCCAGCGCCAACCATTTCTGCCGTGGTGGCAACGCCGCCGCAGTCGGTTAAAAAGGCCAGCTGTTCGTCACTCATGGGCAGTAAGTCGCTGGCGCTGATCTCAACGCCGTCAATGTCAACGCTGGCCATGGGATTGGTGTTGTCTATGGTGGGTTGTGCGGTGACGGTAACCTGATCCTTGCCCACAGCAGCCAGTGCCAGACCGTTGGGACCCTGTACGGCAAGCAGCAGGTAGTTGGCAGCCAGGGCGTCGTTTACAAAGGGTTTTTTGCCTTGCAGCACAAAACCGTCGTCCGTGGATTTGGCGCTGGCGGTGACAGCGGCGGGATCAATCCAATTGGCTTCGTCGTACAGGCCCAAGGTAACGACGGCTTCTCCAGACGCCATGGCGGGCAGCCAGCTCGCTTTTTGCTCTTCTGACGCGCAGGCCAAGATGGCGGTGCTGGCCAAGGCTTGAGAAGCGATAGGCAGCGGACCCAGTCCTTCGGCAGCGGCTTCTAAAACCACAATCAGATCGATCCATTTAAGGCCCAAGCCGCCGAAATTTTCGGGGATGGTGAGCCCAAGCCAGCCCAGTTCCGCCGTTTGCTGCCACAGCGCTTGATCAAACGTGCTGTCGCTTTTCGATATCTCGCGCACGCGATTCATGGGACAGGCTTCTTTCATGAAACGCTGAACCTGATCTTTCAGCAGATTTTGTTCTTCGGTAAATCCAAAATTCATAACAGTTCTCTACAAGTGTTCACTTAGGTTGCTTAGCCACCGCGAAGGGGGTTTACCGGTGGCCATTGGTCTTTGCTGGCGAGAATCTTCTCGCCGATGTCGGCCACCGCCCACGGTTCTGCGTCGGCGCTTGCTTGTGCGATGGGGGTGAGTTGCCAGCTGAGCAGAGAGACATTATTGCCAGCGACCAACCACTGGCGTCCACTGATGTCTTTCGCCTCGTCTGTGCAGAGCCAGACAACGGGTGGCGAGACGGCTTCGGGTGGGAAGTTTTCCTGCACTTCTTCCGGCAGGATGTCTGTGGTCAGGCGGGATGTTGCTGTCGGAGCGAGAACGTTCACGGTGATGCCATACTTCACGCCCTCAAGCCACAGGCAGCGCATGAAACCTGCAATCCCGGCCTTGGCTGCGCCGTAATTGGTTTGACCAAAATTTCCCAGTAGTCCCGAGGTGGAGCTGGTCATAATGATACGACCACCGCTGCCTTGCTCAAGCATCTGGTCGAAGGCCACCTTGGTGGTGAGATAGGTGCCGCGCAGATGCACGTCCATCACCACATCCCACATGTCATCGGTCATGTTCTTGAACGATTTGTCACGCAAAATACCGGCGTTGGCGATCAGGATATCGATCTTGCCGAATTGGCTTACCGCTGCATCGACCATGCCTTGTGCGTCTTCCCGGCTGGTCACACTGCCATAGTGGGCAATGGCTTCGCCGCCATTGGCTACGATTTCGTCTACGACACCGTCGGCCATGGACGTGCTTGCCCCGGTGCCGTCTCGGGCGCCGCCTAAATCATTCACCACAACCTTGGCGCCTTCAGCAGCCAACAGCATGGCGTGGGCGCGGCCTAGTCCGCCACCCGCACCGGTCACCAGTGCAACTTTTCCGTCTAACATGCCCATAACATTTCTCCCTCTATTTCTCGTTGGTTATGGATAGAACGTATTCGATACTACCACCGGCATTCGTGCTGGGTCATTATCGAGGCGCTGCTCGGAGCGGTTTAGCGAAGCTATGGTTAACCTGCAGGGCGAAATTTTGGAGGGAGAAAAATGGACGATTTACTGGATTTTACGGGCAAGGTCGCCTTGGTTACCGGCGGTAGCCGGGGCCTTGGTCGAGAAATGGCATTGGCATTGGCGGCCCGAGGTGCCGACGTCATTATCACCAGCCGAAAGGCAGATGCCTGTGAGTCAGTGGCAGCGGAAATTGAAGCACTGGGCCGCCAAGCCATGGCTTATAGCTGTCATGTGGGTCACTGGGGTGAAATCGATGCCATGGTTGAAGCGGCTTATGAACGCTTCGGCAGGGTGGATATTCTGATTAACAACGCGGGGATGTCACCGCTCTACGAATCGCTATCTTCCATTTCTGAAGAGCTTTTTGACAAAGTGATTGGGGTGAATCTGAAAGGGCCGTTTCGGTTGATGGCGACGGTTGGCGAACGCATGGCTGCGGCAGAAGGCGGCAGTATTGTGAACATCAGCAGTATTGCGTCGCTGCAGCCTTCGCCGAATTCGGAACCCTATGGTGCTGCGAAATCGGGATTGAATGCCCTGACTCGCTCCTTTGCTTTTGCTTTCGGGCCGAAGGTGCGAGTGAACGGGATCGCGGCAGGCCCCTTTTTGACGGACATCTCCAAGGCATGGGATATGACTGCCTTTGAGAGACAGGCGAAGTCTCGGCATGCACTGCAACGTGGCGGAGAGCCCGATGAGATTGTCGGCGCAGCTCTGTATCTCGCGGGTCCCGGCGGGAGTTTCACCACGGGCACCATTATCCGCGTTGATGGCGGCACGCCTTAGCTGGCTTCAGGCTCAGATATAAACGCCTCGGCGGCTCGCACCAGGGCCGGGCCGAAATCTTGGTCGTAAAGTCGGTTGAGCGTGCCGAGGCCGCCGGGGTTGGCGATGTTCACTTCCATGAGGGTATCGCCCACGGTGTCGATGGCAGCGAATCCGATATGTTGAGTTAGCAGATCTGCGGCAACACGCTCTACAAGCGTCGACTCGGCATGGCCGAGAACGGTGATCCGGGGCTCGCCCTGCTGCGCCAGATTGGCGTGCAGCTGATCGGTTGGCACACGCAGATAGCTGCCAATAGTCCGGCCTGCGACGACCAGCGTGCGGGTTTCCCCCAGTGCGATCGCCGGCAGAAAGCGCTGCAGCAT
>JAACDS010000127.1 GCA_009936895.1 Pseudomonadota bacterium | reverse complement strand
CCCGGGGGGCCGATCATTAGCATGTGGTGACCTCCGGCAGCGGCGACAATCAGCGCTCGCTTGGCAAGATACTGACCAATAATCTGATCAAAGACCTCGCGGCCTTGGCTGTCCATGGCCTCGATTGGCCTAAGCGGTGCCGGTGGTTTTTGTCTTTTTGCGCTGAGTAATTCAGCGACTTCCAATAGGTTGGTCGCCGTCCAAAAGCCATCACTCGTGATCAGCTGAACCTCATGAGCGTTTGCCTGAGGTAGAAAAGACGGTGATCCGATTGGTGACAGGCTGCAGCGCTCGCCAGTACATTGTGTGCCCGACGCAGCTCGCCGAATAACCCCAGTTCGCCAATAAACTCGGTTTGTTCCAGCGCCTTGCGCGGCAACTGCTCGCTGGCAGCCAATATGGCGATCGCGATGGGCAGGTCAAAACCGGTGCCGGACTTACTTAAGTGGCTTGGTGCGAGATTGATTGTGATATGGCTGACAGGGTAGCTGAAGCCGCTGTTACGAATGGCACTCTTGACTCGATCACGAGCTTCCCGGACGGCTCCTTCGGCCAACCCAACAATGGTGGTGCCGGGTAGCCCCCCCGCCAGATGGCACTCGACGTGAACAAGGTGCGTTTCCAGCCCATAGGCCGTGCGACTGAGCACAGAAGCGCTACGATTCATAGAAGGGCCAATCAGTCCTGGGCCGTTTTGGTGTCCGGTTGTGATCCGCGAGCGGATGACTCCTCTAGCTGGGACAGGCGCGTCTCTAGGCTCTTAACTTGCGCTTCCAACGTATGTAGAAGCGCCTCTTGGGCTTCAAATTCGTGTTTTGGCACCAACGCCATCTGCTTGAATACGCTCTGAGCCTTGGTTTCGATATCGGCCTTTACGGAGCCAGCCAGATTCTCGGGAAGCGCTTGATCCAGCAACTGCATAATGGGTCGAAGCAGGGTGGTGAACGGGTCTGCGTGCATGGCGATTCCTGTCGAAGTGATGATCGAGTGTACTTCCATTCCATCTGAAGCCCTATAACTCTATCGAATCATCCAAACTAACCAACACCCAAATGCTCGCTCTATCGTAAGCAATCGCACAAACGCGGTGCAGTGATTGTCCAAGCGCACCAATCTGACGCTTCAGCTTGGTGCGCGCGCCCTATTTTTGGGCGAGACCATGCAGGAAAGCCGCCGAACCCGCCTCTTTGGTGGACCGTTAGAGCCTCGTTAACGACAAAAGACACTAAATAACCAACGAATGCGGGTGTTTTTGTCCAACTTGGCGTCAATCATCTGATGATACGAAAAGTAGGCATGGCTTTTGCTTTATAGGCGGTGGGGCCGTTGGTTGGAAGATCAATTGGCGTGAAACGGTCGCGATTGGTGCTTAAAGGTATCTATCGCAGGCAGATTCATAGAAAATTTCGGTGCGAAATGCATTTGATCTTCCACATCAAATCGGTGCCAGGTCGCTTGAGCGATTTGGGAGTCCCTAACGTTTAGGAGAAAACAATGAAGTTAATCACCGCGATTATTAAACCGTTCAAGTTGGACGATGTTCGCGAAGCACTCTCAGAGGTCGGCGTGCAAGGCATGACCGTCACTGAAGTAAAGGGGTTCGGCCGTCAAAAGGGACATACCGAACTGTATCGAGGCGCCGAATATGTCGTCGATTTTTTACCCAAGGTGAAAATCGAAGCGGCCATTGACGACGCTTTGCAAGATCAGGTTATTGAGGCAATCAGTAAGTCCGCAAACCCGGGCAAGGTAGGGGACGGCAAGATTTTTGTCACGGCCCTCGAAGAAGCTGTACGCATTCGAACTGGAGAAACAGGGCCTGGAGCGGTTTAGGCCCCCTAAAAAAAATTTGGAGCGAAGATTGTGGAAGATCTGATTCAACTGAGTTACGCGGTAGACACGTTCTACTTCTTAGTAATGGGTGCCCTAGTCATGTTTATGGCCCCCGGCTTTGCCATGCTCGAAGCAGGCATGGTGCGAAGCAAAAATACATCTGAAATTTTGACGAAGAACGTCGCGTTGTTCGCGATTGCTTGCGTCATGTACCTACTCGTCGGCTACGCCATTATGTATGGCGGCGGCGGTATGTTGATCGGTGCAGAAAACACTGTCGACGAGGTCTTGGCCTCCGGTGGCGATGTATATTATTCCGCCCGTTCTGACTTCTTTTTCCAAGTTGTCTTTGTTGCAACCGCGATGTCAATCATCTCCGGTGCTGTGGCAGAGCGCATGAAACTGTGGTCATTCCTGCTGTTTGCCGTCGTCATGACGGGTTTCATCTACCCGACTCAGGGAAGTTGGAGCTGGGGTGGCGGATTCCTGTCTGATGCAGGCTTTGTCGACTTCGCAGGCTCCGGTATCGTTCACATGTGTGGAGCCGCTGCGGCTCTGGCCGGTGTTCTGTTGCTTGGCCCGCGTCAAGGCAAGTACGGCCCAAATGGTGAGGTGAACGCGATTCAAGGTTCCAATATGCCCCTGGCTACCCTAGGCATGTTCATTCTTTGGTTCGGCTGGTTTGGCTTTAACGGTGGGTCTGAATTAAAGCTCAGCAATATCGACGAAGCGAACGCCGTAGCTCAAGTCTTCGTCAACACCAACATGGCTGCAGCCGGTGGCCTGATCGCAGCTCTGATTTTGGCGCGAATCCTGTTCGGCAAAGCAGACCTCACAATGGCGCTGAACGGCGCGTTGGCCGGTTTGGTATCCATCACGGCGGAGCCGCTGTCTGGAACCAACGTGGAATCCATGCTGATCGGTGCGGTCGGTGGCGTGATCGTCGTGCTTTCAATTGTGGGCTTGGACAAGATGCGAATCGATGATCCGGTCGGCGCAATCTCAGTTCACGGAACTTGCGGTATCTGGGGTCTGATGGCGGTGTTGATCACCTCTGACGACGCGACCTTGAGTGGCCAGTTGACCGGTTTGGGAGCAATTCTCGGATTCACGTTTGTCGCGGCCTTGGTCGTGTGGTTCGTGATCAAGATGATCTTTGGCATCCGTTTGTCGGATGAGGATCAGCAAGTAGGAGCGGACGTCGCGGAAATCGGCATCGCGGCCTACCCTGAGTTTTCTAAGTAACGCTTAGGACGATCGTTAGCGCGCCCGTTCGCGTTAACTTCCTTAAAGCCGCCTTCGGGCGGCTTTTTGCGTTCTAATCTTTTAACTTTTTATCCTATCCGGCAATTGAACGTTTAAACTAGCGGCTCGTTGATCGGTAGTATTGAGTCGTCATGAAATATAAAAGCACCCGGGGGCAGGTATCGGGCTTGGGATTCAGTGATGCCCTGCTGATGGGCCTCGCATCGGATAACGGGTTGCTGGTACCTGAAACCATTCCCGACGTGCGCTCGTGTCTTGCAGAGTGGCAGAGCCTGAGTTTCGTTGAGCTTGCCCAGGAGCTCATGCCACTGTTCATTGATGACATCGACCCCGAAATCTTGAAGCGCCTAGTGGCAGAATCCTATGCCCGCTTTGATCACGACGATGTCGTTGCCATGGAGCAACTGGATGAGCTGACCATTCTCGAACTCTTCCACGGCCCGACATTGGCCTTTAAAGATGTCGCTCTGCAGCTGTTAGGTAAGCTCTTCGAGCATGTCTTGGGTGAGCGCGGACAGCGGCTGAATATTCTTGGCGCCACCAGCGGTGATACCGGCAGCGCTGCCATTGATGGGGTGCGCGGCCAGCGCAATGTCGATATTTTCATCATGTACCCCAAGGGTCGAGTAAGTCCCTTACAGGAACTGCAAATGACGACTGTTGCAGACGACAATGTCCACTGTATCGAGTTAGAAGGCAGTTTTGATGACTGTCAGAACATCATGAAAACCGTCTTCGCGGATGCCGAATACAAAGCCAAGTATCAGCTCGGTGCGGTTAACTCCGTGAATTGGGCGCGCGTGTTGGCACAAATCGTGTACTACGGATACGCCAGTTTGCGCAGCGAGCAGGCGTCGACGTTCTGCGTACCAACTGGCAACTTTGGCAATGTCTTTGCCGCCTATCTTGCTCAACGAATGGGCTTCCCGATCTGCCATTTGTTGGTCGCCACCAACGATAACGATATTTTGGCTCGGTTTTTTGCGACGGGTCGCTATTCGCGAGGAGACGTCCATCAAACCCTGTCTCCAGCAATGGACATACAGGTTGCGAGTAATTTTGAACGCTTTCTCTTCTACTACTTTGATCAGGACAGTCAGCGACTGACT
>JAACDS010000126.1 GCA_009936895.1 Pseudomonadota bacterium | reverse complement strand
TCCTCCGGTGACGAGCAACACGCGTTGATCCGCGTCGATGCCATAACGCTCTCGCGCCAGATCCGCCGTTCCGGTCAGAAGCGACTCGCGCACCGGGGTACCCGTGACCACTTGCCGCCCTTTGAATTCTGAGAAGAAACCCGAGAACCGCGTGTCACTGAAACTGGTGCATAGGGTTTTAATAAACGGCAGGCTCAAGCGGTTGGCCAAGCCCGGTGTCAGATCCGATTCGTGAGCCACCACCGGAATACGCAGCAGCCACGCAGCAAAAACTGGAGGCAAGGACACAAAGCCACCCTTGGAGAACAGCACGCCGGGCTTAATGCGCAACAACAACACCAAGGACTCCACCACCGCCCAAGCGATGCGAAACACGTCGCTGAAATTCTGAACAGAAAAGTAACGTCGAAGCTTGCCTGCCGAAATCCCGTGAAAGATCACTTGGCGGTCACCAAGATAACCCTGCTCCAAACCACTGCGAGTCCCAATAAAGTGTACGGTGTGGCCCTGAGCCAGCAAGGTATCCGCCACCGGCAGCGCCGGAATGACGTGGCCCGCACTGCCGCCACCGGTGATGACAATGGGTTTGACCGTCGTTGAATCGGTCTGAGACGCTGATTGAGGATGGGGTTCGCTCATGATGGCTTTGCTCAGTGTCAGGAAAATAAATCTAGTAACCCAGAACCGACTTCAACAGCGGTACCGTCAGCAACCGCTTGTGTTGCAGCGTGGCTTGATCCAGCCGTTCAAGGTCAGCCAACAGCTGATCCATACCCCGCGGACCACGGCGCAGCCAATACTCCACAACCGCGTCGGTCAGATGATAGCCCCGTCCTTGGGCACGCCGACGCAAAACCTCGCATTTTTCCTCATCGATCAGCGGTTGCAGCTGATGATGGGCCAGCGCACGCAGGCGCGAATTCAAATCCGCTAGACCAAAGGTCAACTGCCCAGCGTTTTGCCGATGCGCGACGAGCAGCCGCCGGTGCACCGCCCGATCACTGTCGTGCAGCGCGTTATACAAGCCCATCAGCGCTTCTTCCGCCGCCGGGTCGTTCCGTAATTCTTCGACATGATCCACCGATACCGTAACCGACAGGTCCAAGCCTTCACGCATTCGAGCATTCAGATCGTTAGCCAAAGCCGCGAATCGTTCGGGACTGAGTACAGTGCCGTCCAGATAGGCCTGCAAATGCCCAGCTTGCGCAGCGGCCAAACAGCTGGCCTGCAGCAAATGGGATTTGCCACAAACGTCTTCACCACAGAGCCAGAGCCCCGAAAATCCCGGGCCAAAAGACGCTAAGGCGTCGCACAGTTCGCCATTATCGCCAACAACAAAATTCGCCAAACTGGGTTGGTGCGGCGCGTCGATGGGTAACACAGCTTGACCGCTCAAGAGTCCGTTTGCTCCGCCTTCGCCTTGCTGTCGTCTCCAGCCACTTGAGCCTGTTCACCGCGCAAACGCCGCCAGGAATGCCGTCCCCACACAAAGAGGTAGTGCGAGCCCGAGGCGATGCATAACGCAGCCAGCAGTGGAAAGCCGGCGTCCCTCAGCAGGACCAACAGCGCACCGCCCAGTTCACCGATGGGCATTTGACTGACCATCAACAGCAACACCACCAAAATTTGCACTGCGGTATTTGTTTTACTCAGCAAACTGGGATTCACCGTCAAATCACCAAACACGCCGCGATACACAACCGCCCCAAGCAAAATCAAAACGTCTCGGGTGAGAATCAGCGCCACCAGCCAGACAGGTATCAGTTCATGCAGGGTGAATACCAGATACATGGCCGCCACCAAAAACTTGTCCGCCAAGGGATCCAGCAGCGACCCCAATTCAGTCTGCCAGCCGTAGCGTCGGGCCAAAAATCCATCCAACGCATCGGAAAGCCCGGCAACCAACATCAGCCAAAACGCGCTCATCACCTGTTGCTGCCAGAGCAGCCACGCGATAGGGATCACCAGCAGGATGCGTAGCGCACTCAGGTAGTTCGGTAACGCATTCACGAACGCACCAGCCAAACAAATTCGGGTGCCTTAGTCTGAGCCCCGAGCTCAACATCCGTTGCTTCCGCCGCCCGCGCAAACCGGCCATCGTCTACCAGCAGACTGTGCAGTTGCTCATCCGTGGCCGCCGTATTGACTCGCAGTTTTAGGGTGTTTCGGCGCATGCTCAACAGCATCACATCGTCCACAAATTCCAAGGATTGCAGGTAGTCGAGCAGGCTCGAATACGCACGAATATCATTGATACCCGACACGACCAATTCGTGCTGTCGCTGTGCATCGGCAAACACCAGGTGCTGATCCAAAACGCTTTGCGCCGCCATGTCGATGCCAATGCTCGCCACGGTGTCGATGTCGGATCCCCGGATAAACCTCGACGTGTCGCCGTCTTCGGATCGAACCAACCATTCACCGGTAAAAAACCGTTCACCGAGAATCTCTTGCACACTGAAACGACCAAGAAGGTACTGACCTGCCTTATAACGGTCACTGGCCTGATCCAGTACGTCGGTAAACTTGCCCCATACCACAGCCGTGCTCACCAGCAGGCTGTCATCTAAATCCATCGCTGGCAGCAACACCGGCAAGCCACGCTGGTGAGCCGCATAGTCCAGAGCACTGCGAATGGAGACCGCGCCTTGATCCACGACCGACCGGCCATCGGGTTCATCCAACACCATCCAGACTAAGGTGAGCGGGCGTCGGGACCACCAAGTGGGAAGTTTCGCGCTGCGGGCAAGCTGCTTGATCATGGCCGGCTGAAACGTAAAACGTACTGCCAATGCCGTCGCGTCACTCTCCTTGGCGTTATCAATGCGATTGAGGCCATTGGGGTCTACACCCTTGGGATCAAAGTAAACGTACTTGGCGTAGTACCGCTCAGGGTTTCGGAGCGCTTGGGTTATGGAGGCGTTGCGGGGCACCGAGACCAGGCCCGATACCCGGGAGACTACGCGCAGCAAGGATCGTTGAGCGGCCTGACGTCGTGTCTGCTCGCTTTGATCGGCAACGTACTGATCTACCTGGTAGAGCCACTGTGTGTTTTGGTTCGAGGGTTCTTGCGCCATTGCAGTGGTCACATGGGCCAGAACAGACCACGCCACAGCCGCGACGAGCAAACGAGACATTAATCTGGGAACACAGGGCCAAGTGCGCATGAATAACATTATTTTCTTAGACAGTTCAGCGAAACAGTGTATCGAAGTTGATCTGGTTATGAGTGCTTTTGTCCTATCAAAATATGCCCCGCAGTTGGCGCTGTGAGCAAAAATTCATCACCGGCAGTACACTGAGGGTTCCTGCAACCCGGAGCAGACCGATGAACATTGATGAGGGCTTGGCCCAGCGCGTGCGAGAGACCCTGCTGGAATTGGCGGACTTTGCCGACATTAGCGAACGAAAAATGTTTGGCGCACTGATGACCATGGTCAACGGGCATATGACCTGTGGCATTTCCGGCGCTAAACCCGGCGGTAAAATCCGGCCCCGGGCACCCACCGACCCTGCTACCGATTCAGATACCGTCCGGGATTCTGGGCTGTTACTGCGCGTGGGGGCCAACCGTTACGACGAAGCACTGCAGGATCCTAATTGTCGGCCAATGGATTTCAGCGGCAAGACCATGACCGGATTCGTACACATCGATTCGCCCGGACTGCAGGAGGACGCGGACCTGCGCCGCTGGCTCGAGCTGAGTCTGAGCTTCGTTCTGGCCCAACCGCCCAAATAGTTGGCAAGCCAGCCCTGCAGAATTACCTCTCAGAGTTTGGTCTCAGCCCGCGACCCTGTAAGCTACAGTTTTACTCAATGAGCCGATCATGTCCCAGCCTCCCAGCGACACCTCTAGTAACGATTCAGGCAGCAGCAACGGCCTGACCTATAAGGACGCGGGCGTGGACATCGAAGCCGGCGCGGCACTAGTACAACGCATCGCACCTGCGGCCAAGGCCACGCGACGACCGGAAATGTTGAGCGGTCTGGGCGGCTTTGCCGCCATGGCGGAACTTCCTTCCGGTTACGACACCCCGGTCTTGGTGACCGGTACCGATGGCGTAGGCACCAAGCTGAAGTTGGCCATCGACTACAGTCGCCACGATGGCGTCGGTCAAGATCTGGTGGCCATGTGCGTCAACGACGTGCTC
>JAACDS010000013.1 GCA_009936895.1 Pseudomonadota bacterium | reverse complement strand
TTTGCGGCAGTCACAATGACTTCTTCCAATTGCGCGTTGGCAACCTGCGATAGGGCGAAACTGATAGCTACAGCTTTTGTCGCTGTTTTTACGGCAGTAGAGAGTGGCTTGCGATTGAATGAAGCTTGGTTCGGTGCGAAATTATCAACGGGAATAGTCATAATTCTCTTCCAAAAAACACTAAGTTCGCCTCAATCTATCGGCTGCAACGGCCGCTGATGTCAGCATTTATGCGTATCGGCCCCGTGTATTAAACTCACGGTTGCCGTCGCTGCGTAAATGTAGTCCCGTATCGCCTGCACAAACAAGCAAACGGAAGGTTCTTTTTTAACACGCCGTCCCGCACAAACGCAACGGATAGGCCGCTGGCCTACAAAATCGCCGGCAGGTCCAATCCGTTGGCGTGAGCGCTCTCAATCGCCTCGGGATACCCCGCATCAGCGTGGCGCATGACACCCGAGGCAGGATCATTCCACAGAACGCGATTCAAACGGCGCGCTGCGTCTTCCGAACCGTCAGCGCAGATAACCACCCCTGCGTGTTGCGAGAACCCCATACCGACACCCCCGCCGTGGTGAATGCTGACCCAAGTCGCCCCCGATGCCGTATTGACCAGCGCATTCAGCAGCGGCCAGTCCGAGACAGCATCGGATCCATCCCGCATGGCCTCTGTCTCGCGATTTGGGCTTGCCACCGAGCCGCTGTCGAGATGATCGCGCCCAATGACTATCGGCGCAGATAGCTCTCCAGACGCCACCATTTCGTTGAATGCCAACGCGAGCTTGTGACGTTGGCCGAGGCCCACCCAGCAGATGCGTGCGGGCAACCCCTGGAAAGCAATGCGCTCGCGCGCCATATCCAACCAGTTGTGCAGATGCGGATCATCCGGAATCAGCTCTTTGACCTTCGCATCAGTCTTGTAAATATCTTCGGGATCTCCAGACAAAGCCACCCAGCGGAACGGGCCTATACCGCGACAAAACAGCGGGCGCACGTAGGCCGGGACAAAGCCGGGAAAATCGAAGGCATTCGCCAGGCCCTCTTCTTTCGCAACTTGCCGGATATTATTGCCGTAATCGAATGTTGGTATACCCGCCCTCGCCAAATCGAGCATTGCTTGCACGTGAACTTTCATCGATGCCCGCGCGGCCGCTTCGACGTCATCTGGGGAAGAACGGGCCTTTTCACGCCATTCAGCCATCGTCCAGCCTGCCGGCAAATAGCCATTGATGACATCGTGCGCCGAAGTCTGATCTGTGACCATATCGGGTCGCACGCCGCGTCTGATGAGTTCAGGCAGAATGTCCGCAGCGTTCCCCACTAAACCAACAGACTTTGCCTCTCCTGCGCTGGTCCAACGCTGAATCATTTCAAGAGCCTCATCCAGGCTGGTGGTCTTCTCATCGACGTAGCGGGTTCGCAGGCGAAAATCTATGCGCTCCTCATCGCACTCCACAGCCAGGCAACAGGCGCCTGCGAATGTGGCTGCAAGCGGCTGTGCTCCGCCCATTCCACCTAGCCCCGCGGTAAATATCCATTTCCCCGCAAGCTCTCCTCCGTAGTGTTGACGTCCAGCTTCCATAAACGTCTCATAGGTGCCCTGCACGATCCCCTGGGTCCCAATGTAAATCCATGAGCCGGCCGTCATCTGCCCGTACATCATGAGCCCCTTGCGATCCAGCTCGTTGAAATGCTTCCAACTCGCCCAGTGCGGTACGAGGTTTGAATTTGCAATGAGAACCCGCGGCGCATCCTTATGTGTTTCGACCACACCCACTGGCTTCCCAGACTGTATAAGCAACGTTTGGTCCGCGCGCAGCCGCTTCAAGGTCGCTGCTATTAGATCGAAATCCCGCCATGTGCGAGCCGCTTTTCCGATGCCTCCGTAGACGATTAACTCGTCGGGATTTTCTGCAACCTCTCGATCGAGATTGTTGTGCAGCATCCGATACGGCGCCTCGGTCATCCAGTCAAGGCAATTGAGCTGCGACCCCCTAGGACTTTTCACCGTTCGCTTTTCTACGCTTTGTTCAGCCATTAGTGACTCCTTGTCATGTTCGCTCTAGTGCAAATCGTTCTGTTTCTGAGAGGATGGACTTCAGGATCGGACGCAGTGCGGCGGCTTTTTCTTCGCTAAACCCAAAGGGGGGTGCTTCCGCAACAAGATACGTGCGCTGAGCAAGCTCCATCTGTATGGCATGCACGCCCTCTGCGGGGCGGCCATAATGCCGCGTAGTCCAGCCACCGCGAAAGCGTCCGTTTACAACGTGTGAATAGTCAGGTGCCTGTGTGCAAACGTCAGCCACCGATCGTGTTAGTGCCCTGCCGCACGTCGCGCCATTGTTGTCGCCAATATTGAAGTCCGGTAGACGATCATCGAATAAAAACGGGATCTCAGACCGTATCGAGTGACAGTCAAACACCACAACGGCGGCGTGTCGTTTACGCAGTCGCTGCAACTCCGCTTCTAGCGCTCCATGGTAGGCCGAATGGAAGTGCAGCCTTTTTTCGACCTCCTTGTCTCCCACCGGTTCCGCCCATATAGGGACGTTGTCAAATGACACCTGCGGGATCAATCCTGTTGTGTTGTGGCTCGAATACAGGGAACGCCCGGAGGGATCTCGATTTGCGTCAATAACGTAACGATGGAAGTTGGCGCGCACAATCGTCGCGTCACTCAGCAAACCATCGTAAAGCCGATCAACATGCCAGTCGGTATCGGCAAGCAGCCTACCTTGTTCATTGAGACAAGCGCGAACCTCGGGTGGCAGAAAGGTTCCGCAATGCGGCTGGCCAAGAATCACTGGGCCATTGCCACGAATGATCTCTACTGGGTTCACCGTGAAGAATCCATTCGGACCGGGTCGACACCGTCGACAATCGACAGCTGATCTGAGTCATGGACAAGCGCGGTCACGGCAGCAATATCACCAGATAAAATTCGGTCATCTTCCAGCGCCGGACAACGTTTCCGAATGAGCGACAGTACCTGCTGCAACGTTGGACTGGTCAAGAGCGGCGCTCGACATTCGATACCCTGCGCAGCGGCGATGGCCTCAATCGCGACGATGCCGGCGCAGTTGCGGTTCATGGCAGCCAGCCGGTATGCGGCATGACATGCCATCGATACATGATCTTCCTGGTCGGCTGACGTCGGCGTCGAGTCTATCGAACGCGGATTTGCCAACGCCTTGTTTTCACTCATTAATGCAGCTGAAGTTACCTCAGCGATCATAAGACCGGAGTTAAGCCCCGGTCGCGGCGTCAGGAAAGCGGGCAGGCCGAAGCTCAACTTTGGATCCACGAGTAGTGCGACACGCCGCTGTGCTACGCATCCCAGCTC
>JAACDS010000125.1 GCA_009936895.1 Pseudomonadota bacterium | reverse complement strand
GTGGCCAATTCGATCAACGTGCATTTCATTAACGCGCTGTCGAGAACGGACGAAGACGGCGTCAATGAGGTCGATTTTTATGCGTTGGGTGACGATGACTCGTTGTCCGGCTCGAGTGCGGTCTTAAATGGCGTAGGCTATTTGGAAGGCGGCTCGGTTGTCCTTGGTGCCAAAAGTTACCGGTTTCTCACTTCCACCCGAAATACCCACTCAATTTTGGCTGGGCCGGAACCACTTTCTGGTCCGCAAGGTCATGCGAAATATATTGTTACCGTAAGCGAAGCAATCGGTGGCGGAACACCGATTTTACTGACGGTTGTACAGCAAGATGAATGATGTCCGAGCCTTGGTTTTGGCATTGCTGCTCGTTTTTTGTCCCTATGTCCTTGTGCATGCGGAAATCTCAGAGCCCATCGAAAAGAAACGTTTCACCGTGGGTGGGGCGGTTGGTTATCACGATGTAGATACCGACAATTCGGCTGATCCTCACGCAAACGGCTATACCTACGCATTACTGGTTGGCTACGACTGGTCGAGGTACGTTGGTTTTGATGCCGAGGTGACACGCATGAACCGCGGATCTGATGTGGATGTGTTCGGCAGACGACTGTCCTTTGGCGCTGATGCCGTTGGTATCTCGGGTCGTATCCAATGGCCCTTGGACGACAGTTTTACGGCTTACCTCAGACTGGGCGCAGCCGCTCTTGAACTTGACGACGCGGAGTTACCGGAGGGCATGCTGGATGAATCTTGGGTGCGTCCTATGTACGGTGGCGGTGTGCGAGGAAAATACTGGTTTGCAGAGTTTGTCTCCTACGGAAAGCTCGACGACCTATACCTCGATCAGGTTCGAGCAGGGCTTATGATGCGGTTTTAGCAAGCGCCCAGCCTGTCAGCGGGTTGTTTTGTGAGTCAGTGTTCGGATCCACGTGGAAAATAAAGACCAATCCCAAGACCCTTGGCTTGGTATGGTGTTTCAGGGGTTTGATTGAGAGGCTTGAACCCACTTTGTCCACCTGCATGACGCCCGCCTCGGTCTCGATCCACCCCTTTATGCGCTGCACGGAAGAATCCAATGCCGTTAAAGACGCCTCGATGCTGTACCGGGAAATAGGGCTGTCTTGATACCACGTCTGTGCAGAAAAGATCGGTAGCAGAGGTGCGCTGCTTTCGTATGCTCCTTGAGCGCCATTGCGCTGCCAGCCCAATATCGTTTCAAACAGTTTGGTATCTCTGTTTGTCAGCTGGGGCGTCAGGCTGTCCAACTGAAAGCACGAATTGAGTTCGATTTTGCTTACAACAAGCAGGTCGGCTTGGGCGGTTTGGGACTTCACTAATGGACCAACGTATTTGTCCTGGCTGCGTTGATGATAGTTTGCCGCATCGACCACCGCGACGATTGCTTTGGGCGAAAACCCTGGATAATGGCAGTGCTGCCAGACTCTGGCAGGTTCGGCCACCCCGCTGGTTTCTAAGATCACCTGAGCGATCGGCAGGGTGTTGAGTTGATCCAGTGCCTGACTGAGATCGTCACTGATGCTGCAGCAAATGCAGCCGTTGCTCAAACCGATGATGGTGCCATTGTGGGAGTCACTGCGGATCAGTGATTCGTCAACGTTGATGTCGCCAAAATCGTTTACCAGTACCGCCGTGCCTGCGGGCACCTCAGGCTGGCTGAGCAGCCGATTAATCAATGTCGTCTTTCCTGCTCCGAGATATCCCCCGATCAAGGTAATTGGCTTGATACGAGAACTGGCCGATCCTGTGCTCATTCGATGGGGAATACTCGACCTTCAAAAACCGTTGCTGCGATCTCGATGTCTCGCAGGGTCGAAGGGTCGCAGGTTAGTGGATCTTGATTCAGCACGGTGAAGTCGGCTCGTTTGCCTGCTCGCAAGCTGCCCGTGATATCCGCCAATCCAATGGTATGGGCGGCATTAATGGTAATGGTCTCCAGTGCCTGCTGCTGAGTCAATCGTTCTGTTGAACCCATCACATCGCCCGCATGATTTTGCCGGGTAACGGCAACCCACATGCTGTTCAACGGTTCGGCTGGGGCCATGGTGAAATCGGAATGTATCGTGGTGTTGATGCCCGCAGCAAAGCAGCTACCAATGCGTGCCATTTGGCTTGCGCGTTCGTAACCGATACCGGTTTTGGCATAGCTATCCGACAGTTCGTGCAGGTAGTACACATTCGCCGACACCTGAGCCCCTAGGGCCTTGATACGGCGAATCTGTTCCGGCGTGCTGAAACCGAAATGCTCAAAGGTAAAGCCATGGTTGAAGCGGGGCTTTTCGTCCTGCATTTTTTGCAGAATATCCAGTGTCAGCTCCAGGCCCAGATCGCCAGTTACGTGTACATGGATCTGATAGCCTGCCTGCCAGTAGGCGCGAATATGCCGCTCCAATTCTTCCGGAGCGGCCAGCCATTCGCCGTGATGGCCGTCGATATATCCTGGCTCCTGCATTTGGGCCAGCTGGCTGAAAAAAGCTCCGTCGCTGAATAGCTTGATGTGTCGAGCAAAACTCAGGCGATGGCTATTTTGTGACAGCAGGGCCTCGGCCATGGCTGGGCCTTCTTCTGGCTTGCGGCCACCCTGAGTGAGTCGGGTGCCGTGTACGACGAGACGAGTCCGGAATGGTACGTCGTCGCCTTCCAGTTGCTCGGCCAGGGCCTGGGCTTCGGTATCGAAATTGAACAGGCCTGTGGCGAGGTCGCCGATACTGGTATGCCCACCGTGGTGAACCACCTGCTTTAAGCGCTCTAGGCCCGTGGCATACCTTTCAGGAGCGAGGATCCAAGGGTTCAGCCGGTTAATGGCAAAGCCAAGGCCTACCTCAAAAAAGTGGCCTTGTTCGATATCGATCTGCATGCCCGGCCTGATTTGAGCCGGGTCGATACCTGCCATACTCATGGCGGCATCGTTCATGTACAGCTCATGAAAAGAGCGATGCCACACGATGATCGGTCGCTTCTCACTCACCTGATGGAGGCGTGTCTTACCCATGCGCCCGTGCCAGAGCTGGTGATAACCCC
>JAACDS010000124.1 GCA_009936895.1 Pseudomonadota bacterium | reverse complement strand
GCAGCATCGATACTGATGGAAAATTCCGACAGAGCGTGTGTCACCTGAGCAAAAACCCCGGGCTGATCTACGGTCGGTATGCGCAGATAGTTGGCACTGGTGACTTTGGCCATCGGTAAAATGGCTGGGCTCGGGGCTTGGATCGTCTCGCTTGCTTGTGTATCGACGCCGATACCAATGCGCGTCGAAAGCTGTTTGCCAAGGGCCAACGCATCGGAAAGCACGGCAGAAGCCGTCGCCTCGCCCCCGGCTCCAGGGCCGCTGAACAGCGTTTCTCCGGCACCATCGCTGATGATTTGCACTGCGTTCATCACGCCGTTCACGTTCGCCAGTAAGGCGCTACTGGGCACCAGGGCGCAATGCACTCGTGCCTCCACACCGGCAGCGGCGTTTTGAATGATGCCCAGATGTTTGATCTTGTAACCCAACTCCTTGGCAAACTGAATATCGGCGACGGTGACGTGGCGAATGCCTTCAATATGCACAGCGGACAAGTCGTATTCGCCAGTAAAGCCCAAGGCCAGCAAGATGGTCAGTTTGTGGGCCGCATCCACGCCATCAATGTCGAAGCTTGGATCTGCTTCGGCATAGCCCAGCCGCTGGGCCTCTGCCAACACCTCATCGAATGGGGTGCCCTTGGATTCCATTTCGCCAAAGATGTAGTTGCAGGTGCCGTTGATGATGCCGAACAGACTGTCCAAGCGATTTGCCGCCAAGCCGCCGGTCATGCCCTGAATAATTGGAATAGCGCCGGCCACCGAAGCCTCGAAGCGCAGCAGCTGCTTGCCAGATTCGGACATCAGTCCATTGCCGTGGACCGCCAGCACCGCCTTATTGGCGGTCACAACGGGGGTATTCGATGCCAGCGCCCGACGAATCAAATCCAGCGCCACGCCCTCTCCACCGATTAACTCCAGAATCACATCCACATCAGGGTCGTTCAACAAGTCTTCCAGATCGGTACTGAATTGAGCCCCCATCAGATCCACTCCCGGCTTTTCCCGACGGCTGGCGATACGCACAACACGCAGCGTTACTCCGCTGCGCTGGGCCATCAGTGCACCATTGCGGCGAATCAGTGCCAGCACGCCCTGGGCAACGGTACCAAGGCCGGCGATTCCTAGTTTGATTTCAGTCAAGGTGTTCTCTCTGATTACTGTTGGAGGCGAATGCCCAGACGCTGGGCCAACTGCGGTGCGGGAATGTAGCCGGGAAACATTTCACCGCTTTCGGTGACAAGGGCCGGGGTGCCACTGACACCCATACGACGGCCCAATTCAAATTGTGCGTCCACCGGGTCCGTGGGGCAGACTCGATCAGCAATACGCTGACTGTTCTTCGCGCGGGTCAATGCCATCGCCGGGTCTGTGGCACACCACACAGACCGCATGGTTGCTGCTGTATCAGACTCGAGGCCTTCCCGGGGATAGGCCAGATAGCGCACCTCGATACCCAGCTCTGCATACTGATCAATTTCGTTGTGAAGCTTGCGGCAGTAGCCACAGTCCACATCGGTAAAAATGTTGATTACTGCCTGACGCTCGCCCTTGGCCGGAAAAATGACCATGTCGGAGAGTGCCACCTGATCCATCAATGCCTTACGGGCAACGGCGCGGCGCTGGTCGGACACGTTCGTCAGATCCGCGCCAATGGCGTACATATCACCCACAATCATGTGTTTTCCGTCGGCGGTGATGTAGAGGGTTGTACCGTCCGGCAAATCCGCACCAAATAGGCCTTCGACCTGGGTGGGATATACCGCCTCAATCGGAATGTCGGGACGAATGGCCAAAAGCTGGGCTACGGCCTGATTCAATTCTTCATCGGTTGCCGGGGCCGGTTCGTCGGCGGCTTGAACAGAAAGAGTCAGAGCAGCGGACAAAAATAAGGCGTTCGCTCCCTGTCGCAGCAGAGTCAATAAAGGTCGTGTTTGTATGTTTCGCATGAAAAGTCCTGTCATTAAACGGCGGCGCTCTGCGGCCATGCGCTTAGCCTCGCGGATGGTGCTCTAATACGAGGTCTTTCAATCGCTGATTCGCCACATGGGTATAAATTTGAGTAGTGGAGAGATCGGCATGGCCGAGCATCATCTGCACTGCTCTCAGATCCGCGCCATTATCCACAAGATGCGTCGCAAATGCATGGCGAAGCGTGTGCGGAGAGACTTTTTGTTGAATTCCGGCGCTCTGGGCGTAGCGTTTTATCGCATGCCAGAAAGTCTGACGGGTCATCCCCCGCCCCAGTCGGCTTGGAAACAGCATTGCCCCACCGTGGGGCAGTAGCTCAGGCCGTGCATCGCGCAGGTAACGCGCAAGCCAGTTCAAAGCGGCCTCGCCCGTTGGCACCAATCGTTCCTTACCGCCCTTGCCCATCACGCGAACGACGCCTTGGCGCTGGTTGACGTTTGCCAGTTCCAGCGTCACCAACTCGGTTATGCGTAAACCGCTGGCGTACAACAGTTCCAGCATCGCTCGGTCTCGCAAACCCAGCGGGCTTTCGACGTTCGGCGCGGCCAGCAGCGCGTCTACTTGCGACTGGCTTAGTGCGCCGGGCAAAACGCGGCCTAGCTTGGGGTGCTCTATCTGTTGGGTTGGATCAATGTCGATGCGCTGCTGCAGTACCGCATAGCGGTAAAAGCCTTTGAGCGTACTCAGCCAGCGGGCTGTGCTGCGCGGACTCAGCTTGCGCTGCTGTCGATGACTGAGCACCTCGAGCAGGTCCGTCTCGTCTGCAGCCTCAAGGGAGCCTACCCCCGATTCCGCAAGCACTCGTTGCGTATCGATCAAATCACGGCGATAGGCGGCCAAGGTGTTTTCAGACAACCCCCGTTCCAGCCAGAGCATCTCCAGATAGGTTGTGACTTCGTTGGACTGATTGTCGGCGCTACTCATGGCCGGAACATCTCATATCACGACCCATTTTTTAAGCACTGAAGAACGTTTCGCCTGCCAGAAACAAACAAGGCCAGCT
>JAACDS010000123.1 GCA_009936895.1 Pseudomonadota bacterium | reverse complement strand
GACGGGCTGAATCATAAATTCCTGAATGTCTACGTTGTTGTCCGCGTGGGCGCCACCATTGAGAATGTTCATCATCGGCACCGGCATACTCATCGGACCGCCACCACCCAGCTCATTGATGTGTGTGTAGAGTGGTCGCCGCTGACTCAGGGCAGCCGCCTTGGCGGCTGCAAGGGAAACGGCCAACATGGCGTTCGCACCCAGCCGAGCCTTATTTTCCGTGCCATCCAAATTCAGGAGTCTCGCATCCAGATCAAGCTGGTTACCGCTGTCGACGCCTTGGAGCGCGCCGCGAATTTCGCCATTCACAAAACCAACGGCCTTGGCAACGCCCTTGCCCATGTACCGCTGAGGGTCGCCATCCCGCAGTTCCAGCGCTTCGCGGCTGCCTGTTGACGCGCCTGATGGTGCTGCCGCCTGGCCCTCGCTACCGTCTTCGGTTCGTACAACGGCTTCGATGGTGGGGTTTCCCCGGGAATCTAAAATTTCCCAAGCAAATACATCGGCGATCTTTGCGTTCATAGACTTTGTGTTCTCCTTTCGGCTTTCGAGTTATTGACTGACCTGGTCTTCCAATCGTGGCGAGGCTTTAACGGTAGCATCAATGGCCTGGAGCTGTTGCAACAGCTGTCCGACCAGCGCCAGCGGCCAGGAATTCGGGCCATCGGATTTCGCTTCGGCCGGATTGGGATGGCACTCCATACACAGCCCATCAATACCCGCCGCTACTGCCGCCCGCGCTAGCACCGGCACCATCTCGCGCTGGCCACCGGACGTGGTGCCCTGCCCGCCGGGCATTTGCACTGAGTGGGTGGCGTCGTAGACCACCGGGCACTGGGTTTGCCGCATGAGCGACAGCGAGCGCATGTCGGACACCAGATTGTTATAGCCAAAACTGGCCCCGCGCTCGCAAACCATCACCTGCTTGTTGCCCGTAGAGAGCGCTTTCTTGGCGACATGAATCATATCCAGGGGTGCCAGAAACTGTCCCTTTTTGATGTTTACCGGAATGCCCTGCTCGCAGACCTTTACGATAAAGTTGGTCTGCCGACACAGGAACGCCGGGGTTTGCATCACGTCGACGACGCTGGCTACTTCATCCAGGGGCGTGTCTTCGTGTACGTCGGTCAAGACCGGCATTTGCAGCTCCGTTTTCACTTTCTGCAGAATTCTCAAGCCTTCTTCAATACCCGGCCCTCGATAACTGTCGATGGATGACCGGTTTGCTTTGTCGAAGGAGCTTTTGAAAATCACGCCGACACCCAGATCTTCGCCAATCTGCTTCAAGGTCTCCGCCGTGCTCATGATCAGGCTCTCAGTTTCAATGACGCAAGGGCCGGCGATCACAAACAAGGGCTGTCCATCACCGACGGTCATATGTGCTAGCTGCATGCTTCTACTCTGTTATCCGGTTAAGTGGCATTCGATCAGGGCTTATTTCAACACATCAAACCGCTGTTATTGTTTTTTCGCAACACCGGCATGGGCCAAACCGGCCTCTATAAATCCAGTGAACAGGGGATGGCCGCGCCGAGGTGAGGAGGTGAATTCTGGATGGAACTGACACGCCAAGAACCACGGGTGGTCTTCCAGCTCAATCATTTCAACCAGTTCACCGTCTTCCGAACGCCCACCGACCACCAGACCACTTTCGATCAGTTGTTCGACATAATTGTTGTTCACTTCATAGCGATGTCGGTGCCGTTCATGCACGACCCCGTTGCCATAGACTCGCTCGGCCAAGCTACCCTGATTGAGCACGCAGGCTTGTTCACCCAGACGCATGGTTCCGCCTAAATCGCCACTTTGCGTCCGGCGCTCTATCTGGCCGCTTTGGTCCGTCCATTCGGTAATCAAGCCAATCACCGGATGCGGTGCATTCTCGTCCACCTCAGTGGTGTGGGCACCATCGAGCTTGGCGCAGTGCCTTGCGAAATCGATCACCGCCGCATGCAGCCCGTAACAGATACCGAGATAGGGCACTTTGTTCTCTCGAGCATAACCCGCGGCGAGAATCTTGCCTTCGAAGCCTCGGCCACCGAAACCGCCGGGCACCAGAATGGCCGCAGCGCCGTCGAGCATACTGGTGCCCTTGGACTCCAGCTCCTCCGCATCGACGTAATCAATGTGGATCTTGGTCTC
The DNA here is from genome assembly GCA_009936895.1 of Pseudomonadota bacterium. GTDB lineage: Bacteria > Pseudomonadota > Gammaproteobacteria > Pseudomonadales > Azotimanducaceae > UBA4421. Next base: position 13,744 of record JAACDS010000123.1, on the reverse strand, counting down.
GGTCTGAATACCCGCGTGGGTAATGGCTTCGATAAGTGACTTGTACGCATCGAGCAATTCAAGATACTTGCCCACAAAGGCAATGTTAACCTCTTGCTTCGGAGCGAGTTGGGCATCAACCACACGCTGCCAGTCACTGAGATCGGCTTCCGGGCATTCCAGCTGCAGCTGTTCCACCACGTAGGCATCGAGCCCTTGCTCGTGCAGCTCTAACGGCCCCTGATAAATCGTGTCGATATCTCGCATGCCCACAACGCCGCGCTCTTCAACATTAGTGAACAGTGCGATTTTGCTCCGCTGAGACTCGGGAATCGGCGCCTCTGAGCGACACACCAAAATATCCGGCTGCAAGCCAATGGAGCGCAACTCCTTCACCGAGTGCTGGGTGGGCTTGGTTTTGATTTCTCCCGCTTTTCGCAGGTAGGGAACCAGGGTTAGATGGATAAACAGCGAGCGTGTGCGCCCCACTTCCATGCGCAGCTGACGAATGGCCTCTAAAAAGGGCTGGGACTCGATGTCGCCCACGGTGCCGCCGACTTCTACGATGAGGACATCTACGTCGTCTGCCACCAAGCGGGTACGTCGTTTGATTTCGTCGGTCACATGAGGAATGACTTGAACCGTGCCGCCCAAGTACTCTCCCTTACGTTCACGACGCAGCACTTCAGCGTAGACACTACCGGTGGTGAAATTGTTGTTGCGGCTCATGCGCGCGTTAGAAAAACGCTCGTAATGACCCAAGTCCAAATCGGTTTCCGCCCCATCGGCGGTAACAAATACTTCGCCATGCTGGGTCGGACTCATGGTGCCTGGATCCACATTAATGTAGGGATCCATTTTGAGGACATTGACCTTGAGCTTTCGGGACTCGAGCTGGGCTGCCAGCGATGCAGTAAGAATGCCTTTCCCGAGGGAAGAGACAACGCCACCCGTTACAAAAATATATCGCGTCATTGAACCCCATCTTTAGCCGCATGCTGCAGGCTTGTTTAGCCGCTTGCCGCTGGCGTGACCACAAAAAATGTTGCCACTGGGCGCATTTAGGCGCTCAAATTTGAGCGCGAAGAAGCTGGGCAAGATGGAAGGATAATCTAGCAGTTCACCCTGCCAACCTCAATCTTCCTAGCGCACATAGAGATGGTTTTAGCGGATTAATTCCGCGGACCTCGAAACCCATTGAACCGCGCAATACTGACGCCCCTCATCGCCTGACAAATGTGTGTTTGCGCGCCGCCAAATCTGAGGAATGCAAAGCAGGCCAACGTCATCCCACAGCAGGGGGTATTGGCCCCGCCGCCAAGGCGGGATGCCCGCCTGTTGAAACCGTCTTTTCAGTCGATCCGCGACCCCGGCTGGCGGCGCGACAAGCAGATCTCGACAGGTCACCTTGAGATCACCCACATAGGCAATCGCGTCAGTGTCATCGGCAGCGGCCGGCGCGAGATCCAATTGATGGGCATACCATAGCACTCGCGTCGGCAAAACCGCGCAGACCTCGGATACCGGCTTTGCATCAAACGCCTGCTGGTCTTCAAAGTACAAGCTGTCCTGCCAGATCTGTAAGCAAGCCGAGCCAAAATTGAGGGTGGCGCGACCCGACGCTCGTCCCTGACGCAGCAGCTCGAGCAGCGCGGCGTCCGAAACATCAAATTGCTTTCGATGCGCCAGATACGTGCGCAGCCAGACGACGCCAAGCTCGTTGCCTTGAGGAATTTGATCAAGGGCCACTTCGTCGGCAACTTGGCTCGCGTAGTGCGCTAGCAGCGCCTGTTGAGCGGATAGATCGTCGATGGAGCGCTGAGCATTGCGCATCGAACTTGGCCAACGTTGATAGGCCTGGGGCAGCACTTGATTGCGTAAAAAATTACGATCGAAAGTCGTATCGCCATTGCTCGGATCATCGATCCAGGCAACACCGTGCGCAACGAGGTAGTCCAGCAAGCGACTCTTGTCCTGAGCCACAAAGGGCCTGACAAAAACGCCGGAGCCGAGATTTCCATGGCGCCGCATCGGCAGCACCCCGCGCCCCTGGAACAGTCTCATGAGTACGGTTTCCAACTGATCCTGACCATGATGCGCGAGCATCAGCACATCGCCGCGCTCCATATGACGGGCGAAAAAATCATACCGCGCTCGGCGCGCGGCGGCCTCCAAATTGCCTTTGGTATCGACACGCACGGACTCAATAGTGATCGTTACCCGTAAATCTTGGCACAGCTGGCGGCAGTGGTCTGCCCAGCCCTGGGCGCTTGGATGCAATTGATGATTGGCGTGCAGTGCCTGAATACGACAGCGCTGACCGAGGTGTTGACTGACGCAGTGCAACAACGCAGAGGAATCCGCACCGCCACTCAGCCCAACCAGTATTCGCCCAGACAACTCGATGCCGCGCGCTTCCAAAACGGTTTCGGCTTGAGTAACAGCTCGATCAATGTCCTCGATTAATTCTTCAAACATTTTATAAGTCTCTGTTTATAAATGTTTTAGTATCTTAGCTTCACGTAGTCTTGGCCAAATGTCTGAGCTAAGGATTGAAGCAAATCATCACTGGCCTGTACCCGCCACGGGTCACCCAACACGATTCTCGCGACCGCCCCAGCGTGGGGATACAGCAACACAATGGGACAACTGCCCACTCCGCCCGTTGCTCCAGCCCGATAGGGCTGCACCAGTTTTTTCAGTTGCGCATTGAATCCATCCGGCAATCCGCACTGGGAAAAATCCAGCTCAAGCCCCCGGCTAAAACGTTGACGCGCCTCGTCAATGGTTAAGATGCGAGAGGCTCTAAGGGCCATGCCCCCGTTGTACTCGTCGTGTTGAATTTCACCTTCGACCACCAACAGTTCGTCCTTACTAACCTTGCTACCGTACTGTTCAAAGGCCTCGCTAAAAAGAGACACCTCAAGCCGCGCTGTACGGTCATCTAGCACGAGAAACCCCATGGACGTGCCACGTTTCGTCTTCATGACACGCTGGCTGACCACCATGCCAGCCACCCACTGACTTTGCTTGCCCGTACGCAAATCCTTGATCGGAGTCCGGCAAAACTGGCGGATTTCGGATTCGTAGCCGTCAATGGGATGACCGGTGAGAAAGAGGCCTAGGGTGTCCTTTTCACCATGCAATCGCTGCATGGAGGTCATGGGCAACACAGGCGCTTGAGTCACACAATTGTCTAGGGTGGGTTCAGCAATACCGCCAAAGAGGTCGGTAATACCCACTGCGGCGTTACGCGCAACCTGTTCAGCACCTTGAATCGCCTGAGGCATTTGCGCATTGAGTCGAGCTCGCCCCTGATTCAGGCCCTCGTCTTGGGCGATAAAATCGTCCATTGCACCGGCATTAATCAGCGCCTCGAGCACACGCTTATTCACTTTTTTGCTGTCCAAGCGCTGGCAAAAGTCGGCTAAATCTGTAAAGGGCCCGTCTTCTCTGGCCTGCACGATGGCTTCGACCGGCCCCTCACCGACTCCGCGAACCGCGCCAAGACCGTAAATCACGGCGCCTTCTTGGGCACAAAAACGAAAGTCGCTCTTGTTCACCGAAGGTGGAAGCAGCGCCAGCTTCATACGCCTCACTTCCTCAACCAGTATCACGACCCGATCAATATTCTGCATATCCGCCGACAGGTTGGCGGCCATGAATTCCGCTGGATAGTGGGTTTTTAACCAGGCGGTTTGGAAGCTCAGCAGCGCATAAGTTGCCGAATGGGACTTGTTGAACGCGTAACCCGCAAATTTTTCCATCAGATCGAAAATTTCGTTGGCTAATTCCTCGGAAACGTCACGCTCCCCGGTGCCCTGAAGGAATTGCTCACGCACCTTGGCCATTTCTTCGGCTTTCTTCTTGCCCATGGCGCGGCGGAGCAAGTCTGCCTGGCCTAGGGTGAAGCCAGCCAACACCTGGGCAATCTGCATTACCTGCTCTTGATACAGAACGACGCCATACGTGCCCTCTAGCACGGTGTGCAGTGTCGGATGAGGAAAGCTGACGGGGTCCTTGCCGTGTTTACGGTTGATGTAGTCGTCGACTGCCCCTGACTGCAGTGGTCCAGGCCTGAACAGTGCCACCAGCGCGATGATGTCGTTGATGCTGTCCGGCAGCAAACGGCGGATCAGGTCCTTCATGCCGCGACTTTCGAGCTGGAAAATTCCGGTCGTTTCGGCCCGGCGCAGCAACTCAAAGGTAGGCTTGTCACCCAGCGGCAGTTCTTCGATGCGCAGTACCGGCTCATCAGCCTGACGCTGGGCATTGATGCTTTTGACCGCCCAATCAATGATGGTCAGGGTTTTTAGGCCGAGAAAGTCGAACTTAACCAGACCGGCTCGCTCGACGTCATCCTTGTCGTATTGAGATACCAGACCGGAACCGGCTTCTTCTGTGTAAAGCGGCACAAAATCGGTGAGCGAGGACGGTGCGATGACCACCCCGCCGGCGTGACGGCCGACATTGCGCACAATACCTTCCAGCTTGTACGCCATATCCATGATCTCGGACACCTCGTCATTTTCATTGACGAAGGCGCGAAGATCCTCGCTGTCTTCCATGGCTTTGTTTAGGGTCATACCCACTTCAAAGGGAATGAGCTTGGATAGCTTGTCAGCCAGGCCATAGGGCTTGCCCTGCACCCGGGCGACATCTCGCACCACGGCCTTGGCCGCCATGGTGCCGAAGGTAATGATTTGACTCACCGCTTCGACGCCGTACAGCTCACTCACGTGAGCAATAACCCGGTCACGCCCTTCCATGCAGAAGTCCACGTCAAAGTCCGGCATAGACACACGCTCTGGATTCAAGAAACGCTCAAACAGCAGGTCGTATTCCATCGGATCCAAATCGGTGATGCCCAAGGCATATGCCACTAAAGACCCACCACCGGATCCGCGTCCAGGGCCCACAGGAATGTCGTTATCCTTTGCCCAGGCAATGAATTCCATGACGATCAAAAAATAGCCCGCGAAGCCCATTTGATTGATGACATTCAATTCGAAGTCTAGGCGCGCCTGATAATCCTCAAAGGGCGCAAATTCATTGCCAAAGGCATTGACACGTGTCGCCGACAAGCGCTCATGCAGCCCCTCCATGGATACATCTTTGAGATATTCCTCTGGCGTTTTGCCTCCGGGAATCGGGTAGTCGGGCAAATAGTAGGTGCCAAGGGAGACCTGCACGTTGCAGCGCATGGCGATTTCCAGAGAGTTGCTCAGGGCCTGCGGAATATCGGCAAACACAGCCGCCATTTCATCGGCACTGCGCAGGTATTGTTGCGGACTGTGCCGCCGTGGCCGACGGGAGTCATCCAGCGCACGACCTTCGTGAATACACACCCGGGTTTCGTGGGCCTCAAAGTCTTCGGCGTTCAAAAAACAGACATCGTTGGTCGCCACCACACCGAGGTCCAACTGCTGTGCCACCTGCACAGCCCAGCCAATAAACAACTCTTCGTTGGGTCGGTCCGTACGGGTCAGCTCCAAATAATAGCGATCGGAAAAAACGGCTCGCCACCGCTGCAGGGTTGCCAGCGCCGTTTGCTCATCGCCGTTACATACGCTGTACCACAAATGCCCACCGACCCCACCAGATAAAATGATCAATCCCTGTTCACGGCGGAACAACTGCTGTTCGGTGATCTCGCCTCGACGGTCGGCATCGGTATAGCTGTTGGAGATGAGTGACAGTAGATTCTTATAGCCCTGAGTGTCTTGTGCCAACGCCACGATGCGCGCGGCAGGCCCCTCTTCTTCCGGCGTAATCCAAAGTTCAGCTCCCAAGATAGGCTTCAGCCCCTTGGACAGACTGTTTTCGTAAAACTTCACCAGAGCAAACAGGTTGTTTCGATCCGTCAGTGCCATGGCCGGAATCTGTCGCGACACCGCCTCGGATATCGCGCCTTTCACTTTAAGCAGCCCTTCGGCAAGGGAGAACTCACTGTGGGCATGAAGATGCACAAAGTGCTTTGGCTCATGCTCGGGCATCTCAGCGGCAGGGTTATCTGCCAACCCCACCTGTTCTGGGATCTGTTGCACCTCGCTCACGCACCGCCCCGCTCAGACAGCTGCGCAAGCGCCGCACGCACGGGCGCGTAACTGCGGCGGTGCTCGGGACAGGGTCCAAGGGTACGCAGTGCGCGACGATGCTTCGCCGTGGGATACCCCTTGTGCGACTCAAAGCCGTATTCGGGATAACGTTCGGCCATGGCTACCAGCTCTGCATCCCGAGTGACTTTGGCAACGATGGAGGCAGCGGATATCGCCGGCACGGTTTTATCGCCCTGTACAATGGCTTCGGCGGACACGCCAACATCGGGCACTTTGTTGCCATCAACCAGCACATGATCCGGTCGCAGGCTTAGGCCCTCAACGGCTCGTCGCATGGCCAGATGACTGGCCTGTAAGACGTTCAGGGCGTCTATTTCCTCGACGCTCGCACGGCCAATGCTGACAGACAGGGCCCGTTCATTGATCTCGTCAGACAGAGACTGGCGGCGCTTCTCACTGATACTTTTGGAATCGCCAAGGCCTTCGATGGGTTGGGCGGGATCTAAAATCACCGCACACGCCAGTACAGGACCGGCCAAGGGCCCAATACCCACTTCGTCGACGCCTGCCACATGCGCGTTTGTATCTGTGCCCGGTGTTTGCATCAACGATTCGACTTCGCTCTCAAGTGGATAGACGCTCCACATTACCTTGAGCGCTGCATGGAGAAAACCTCAAGTTATACCGAAGACGGCAATCGGCCTTTTTCTAACAGCAAATCAACCACACCGAGAGCGGCCCCTGCCGAGGCTCCCAGACCTGAAACACCCAAGGCCAGTTCGCTGTGCAGGTCGTCAAAGGCCAGCAGATAATCGGGATCGGTTTGGCTTTTTTCCCACTCGCCCAGCAGCGCGCGAAACATGGCCTGAGGCGTCGCCGCCTGTTGCACCAGTTCCGGCACCAATGGGCGTTTCGCCAAAATATTGGGAATCGCGATGTAGGGGGTCTTGAGCGAAAATTTGGCGATCAGATAGGTCCAATAACCCAGCCGATAGGTCACCACCATGGGCCGGCGCAACAGCATCGTCTCCAGCGTGCTGGTTCCCGATTTCACTAGAGCCAAGTCGCAGGCGATCAATGGCACTCTCGCACTGCCCAGATAATGCAGTTGGTACACATCTTCAAACGGCTCCGCCAGACGATCCACCTGCGCCTTACGTGCCGGACTCAAACAGGGAATCACGACCTGAAGCTCTTGCCCCCGAGTCCTCAGCTCTGTGGCCAACAGTCGCGCCGCGCTCAGCATGGGCTCCAGCATCAGGGCAACCTCGCTGCCCCGGCTGCCTGGCAACAGTGCCAGACCGAGATGGCTCGGATTCAAACCCAGTTGGGATTTTGCTGCGCTACGCGCAGACTCGCTGCCCGCGTCCGCTGGAATTTCAGAAGCCAACGGATGGCCGATAAAGCGCGCATCGATATCGTGTCGTTGGTAAAACGCGGGTTCAAAGGGGAAAAGACAGAAGACTTTGTCCGCACAGCGCGCCACTTTTTTAGTACGACCGCGACGCCAAGCGTAGACCGAGGGGCTGACATAGTGTGCTGTTGCGATGCCGTGGCGTTTGAGTCGGCCTTCAAGAATGAAATTGAAGACGTTGAAATCGATACCCACGAAGGCGTCGATACGCCGTTCGATAAACGTCGCCGCCAAACGTCGGTACAGCTTGTACAGACTGGGCAGCCGCATGAGCGGCTCGCGAAAGCCGTTCACCGCTAGAGCGTCAAAATCCGCCAAGGTTTCGAGGCCTTCGGCCTGCATCAACGGCCCGCCCATGCCCACAAAGTGCACGGCGTGTGGCTGCAATTGGGCCTTGAGAGACTGCATCAAACCAGCCCCGAGCATGTCGCCAGAAGGCTCCCCAGCCAGCAGACCAATCCGAATCGGCTCGCCAACCGGTGGGTTATGCGCCACGCCCACTGCCACGTATGATCCCCACATCCGACGTTTCAATCGAACGCGCAAAGGTATCCACCTCGGGGTGGGCGGTGCGAAGCTCGCTCATTTGCGCCAGCGCGTCCGATGACTTCAGTCCGCTCCGGTAGACCAATCGATGGGCTTGCTTCAGTGCGGCTCGGGCATCTCCACTGACATAGCGGCGTTTGATACCCTCCACATTCAGCCCGACAGCCCACGCCGGGTTGCCCGCGACCGTCATATAGGCTGGCACATCCTTCGTCACTAAGCTCATGCCTGCAATGTGGGAACAAGCACCGACCTTGCGAAACTGCGGAATGCCCGAATAACCGCCGAAATTCGCGAAATCACCGACTTCTACGTGGCCTGCCAAGGATGCGTTATTGGCCATAATCACGTTGTCACCGACGATGCAGTCGTGACCGATATGCACGTAGGCCATCAACAAACAGTTCGCGCCAACGAGGGTTTTACTGATACCACCCTTCGCCATCCCACGGTGTATGGTCACACCCTCTCGAATGATCGTGCCCTGACCGATTTCCAGCACCGACTCTTCGCCGGCGTAGGCCAATGCCGGAGTATCCTCGCCAACGGTAGCGAACTGATAAATTTGCACGCCATCACCAATACGGCTAGGCCCTTTAACAACCACATGAGACTTCAGCGTGACGCCGTCACCTAGAACGACATGCGGCCCGACCACCCAGTAGGGCCCGATCTCGACGTTATCGCCCACTACCGCTGCGTCATCGATCACCGCTGTCGGGTGAATCACGAGGATTGCTCCACAACGGTCAGAATTGCTGAACAAGCCAATGCCCCGTCGACGTAGGCAGAACATTCAAATTTCATCATCATCTTTCGTTCGGCCACAATCCTACTTTCGAGATCCAAGCGATCGCCGGGAATGACCTGACGCCGGAATCGCGCTTTTTCCACGCCGCCAAAAAGATAGTTGGTACCGTCCGCTGGGCGAATACCCTTAGTTTCAAACGCCAACACGCCGGACAGCTGCGCCATGGCTTCCAGAATCAACACTCCGGGCAGTATGGGCTGTCCCGGAAAGTGTCCATTAAACAGTTCTTCATTGGCGGTGACGTTTTTGAAGCCCTTGATGCTCTCACCCGCTATCGTCTGGGTTACCCGATCAATCAACAGAAAAGGGTAGCGGTGAGGCAAATAATCAAACAGCTCGTTAATCGTCTTCACATCACTCATCTTTAATTCCATCTTCTAATCTTTTCACACGTTTAAATAACTGACCCAGGGCGTTGAATTTAACCGCATTACGCAACCAGCTACTGTGCTCTGAGGCAAGAATAGAGCCCGAATAGATGCCGGGTTTAGCAATGGATTGACTCACCGTGGTTTTGACACTCACCACAACCTGATCACAGATCGTGATCGGGTTTTTGCCAGCGACACCACTGCCTCCGGCAAAGACGCAATGCCGACCAATTTCTGTACTGCCCGCCAACCCTACCGCGCCGCAGATCAGCGTATGGTCACCGATTTTGCAGTTGTGACCGATCTGCACCAAATTGTCGATCTTGACGCCGTCGCCGATGATAGTGGCGTCAATAGCGCCGCAGTCGATGGTGGTGCCGGCTCCGATGGAAACATCCGAGCCGATACGCAGTCCACCGATCTGGGCAATAGCTTCGAACCGGCCTTTTTCATCGGGCGTGAAACCAAAGCCATCGGCTCCCAGCACAGCGCCGGAATGCACGGTACAGCGCTGACCTAGGGTGACGTGGGGATAAATGACCACGTTGGGGAAAACGTTGGTTTGTGCACCAACAACGCTGTTATTACCTACCGTGCAGTTTGCCTGCACCACTGCACCGGCCTCTATGGTCACATTGGCTTCGATCACCACATGAGCGCCAATATGCGCGGCCGCAGAGATCTCAGCACTCGGAGCGATCACGGCGCTCGGATGAATACCGGCGTCAAAGCCGTCGCTGTTGTCAAAAAGCTGGGAGGCTCGAGCGAACGCCAAATACGGTTGGGCAACGATTAGACAGGGAGATGGGCTGTTGACCGCGTCTTCTGCGCTCAAAATCACCGCACCAGCTTGGGTTGACGGCAGCAAGGGTCGGTAGCTTGCGCCCGAGAGATGCGTCAGCTCACCGGGCTGGGCGGACCCGAGACTGCCCAGACCATTAACTGTGATCTCGTCACCGACATCCAGGGCACCAGCAAAAGGACCGACAATGTCGGCCCCAATGTGCTGCGCTATTTGCGCCAGTGTGAGCGTTTTACTGCCAGCAGGCACGACTGTTAAATCACACGGTCCGCCGATGTTTACTCGGCTTGTTCGTTCAGCTTTTCGGTGACGCGACGAGAAATATCGTGCTTCGCGTTAGCGTATTGCAGCTGATTAGGCGACAGAATTAGATCGATCTGATCGATTTGGATTAGATCACTCAACACTTTTTCGTACTTAGGTGCCAAGGCCTGTAAGATTTCCTGCCGTCGATCTTGGGCCTCTTTTTGCAGCTTTTGGCTCCCAAATTGTAGATCTGCCTGCATGCTTTCGAGATCTTTAATGGCTTTGCGACGCTCGGAGTCGCTCATTACTTCGCCGTCTTTTTGCAGTTTGGCCTGCAGCGCCTGCATTTCTTCCGCGGATGCACGCAACTCTTCCTGTTCAGGCTGCATTTCCTTGTTTGCCGCCTCAGCCAACACTTTGGCTTCCTCGCTCTCCAGAATCGCACGAACTGGATCTAGGACGACAATTTTCATCTCGGCGCTCACGACGGGCGCCGTAAAGAGGATTGCCACCACGGCAGTGCTGACTAGTTTGTTGAACATTTCTGTCTCCTGAAGTTTAAATCCGCCCTCATCGGCGCTGATATTCTATCCTACAACCCAACTCACAACGACCCTAGAACGTCTTCCCAAGCTCAAATTGGAAGCTTTCTTCTTCGTCAAAGAACTTGGTATTCATGGGCTTTGATATGGCAAAGGTCAGCGGGCCGAACCCGCTCAGCCAGCTCAGGCCAAAACCCGCCGCGTATCGCAGTTCATCCGTATCGAAATCGAAGCAATTGGTACTTACCGACGGGCATTCGGTATTGAACACGTTACCCGCGTCGAAGAAGAATGCCGGGCGAAACTGTCGATTGTCTTCCACAAAGGGTAGCGGGAAGATCATTTCAGCGGAGAATTCCATCAACAGATTGCCTCCGAAAGGCTGACCGTAGCGCCCGTCGTTGTCGAAATTGCCAATGATGATGGGGTTGCCATTAGCGTCCAGCGGCGGAGTACTCCGCGGCCCCAGCGTTGAATTCTCAAAGCCACGAATCGAGCCAAATCCACCGGCAAAGAAGTGTTCATAAAAAGGCAAGGACGGGGTATCGCCGTAACTGCCGCCGAAGCCAAGCTCTGTTCTCAGCTTCAGTGTGAAAATGTCCGTTACAGGAAAGTACTTCTCGCCTTGGTAAGTGAACTTGTAGAACTCCTGATCACTGCCCGGTGCGGAGACCACGACACCCAAGGACTGGGATGAGCCGCGGTCAGCGAAGACGCCTCGATTCAACGTAGAGCGAATCCACGACAAATTGGCTTTGAAGTTCAGGGCTTCTGCGCCGCTGCGATCGATGAATTCCGAGATTTCTTGGGCCGCAGCGTAGCCTTCTTTGATTTCCGTGAACTCTACGTTCATGCCAAAATTAATGCGCTGGGTTTCACCGATGGGGAAACCGAAATTAACCCCACCACCAGCCGAGTCCGTACTGTATCGGGCGATGTTCCGGGCGTCGTAGTCGAGTCTGCGCAAGAACACGCTGTAGCCCCGGCTGATGCCGTCTAACGTGAAGTAAGGATCAAAGTAGTTAGAGTTCACGGACTGCTGATATTGCGAATAGTTCACGCCCACTGACAGCGAATTACCGCTGCCCTGCAGATTTGACTGCTGATAGTTCGCACCCAAAATCAGACCGTATCCTTGCGAATAGGCCAAGGTGCCCGATATGGCGCCAGAAGGCTGCTCTTCGACGGAAAATTCGACATCGATCTGATCGTCGGTTCCGGGCACTGGCGGCGTTTCGACCTCTACGCCTTTAAAGAAACCCAAACGTTCCAGTCGCACTTTCGACAGGTCGATTTGTGATGTTGATGCCCACCCTGCTTCCATCTGCCGCACTTCGCGACGCATGACTTCGTCTTGGGTTAGCTCATTGCCGGTAAAGCTAATCCTGCGTACATAAGCGCGCTTGCCCGCATCGACGAAGAACTCGATGTCTACCGTGTCATCATCGTTCAGTTTGGGGACACCGCTTGCGGTGGCAAAGGTAAAGCCGCCATTGCCCAACGCCCCGGTTAGGCGCTCTTCCGTCGCGGTAATCCGGGCTTGGGAAAAGGTTTGGCCGGGCTGCACGATAATCAAACTTTCCAAATCCGCGGCGCGCACATCACCCAGTTCACCAACCAGGTTCACTTCATTGATGGAGTAAACCTCGCCTTCGTCCAAGCCCATCGTGATATACACCTGCTGACGATCCGGCGTGATGCTGACCTGAGTCGATGTGATGCTGAAATCGGCATAGCCCCGGTCTTTATAGAACGCCTCAATCGTCTCTAAGTCGCCTGAGAGCTTCTCTCGGGCATATTTGTCGTCATTGCGATAGAAAGACAGGAGCGAGCGGTGCTTGAGTTCGAGAAGGTCCAGCAGTTCCGCTTCGGTGTATGCGTTATTGCCCACGAAATTGATGTGACCAATGCCCGAGCTCTTGCCCTCTTCGATCTCGATCTTAATGTTGACGCGATTGCGCGGCAGATCCTCTATTTCAGTATCAATGGATGCCCCATACCGGCCTTGGGCAACGTACTGACGCTCAAGCTCCAGCCCCATTCGCTCGAGAGTGGCCTGTTTGAAAATTTCGCCTTCTTGCAAACCCTGATCGGCGAGGCCTTCCAACAGCGCGTCGGATTCGATGGCCTTGTTACCGTCTAACTCGATGGATTCGATGGCTGGACGTTCCGCCATGGTGACGATCAATACGGAGCCATCCCGAGCGATCCTAATGTCATTGAAGTAACCCGAAGCAAACAGGGCTCGGGTGATTTGACGAACAGCAACATTGTCGACGCGATCGCCGACACTGACCGGGATGATGTTGAACACCGTGCCGGCAGAAACCCGCTGCAAACCCTGCAAGCGCACGTCAGCAACGATGAATTCCGCCGCCTGATCGAGGTTGTACGACTGCAGCGGCTGCACGGCAGCCTGAATGCCGCGACTGAACAGGCCGACACTCGCGAAAACGACAAGGCTTAAGCATATTGGCTTAGCCAGGATCTTTTTTAAATGAACCTGCATGTAGCGTTCCACTTTATTTTTTCAGTCACCGTTAGTTCAGCCATCATTCCAACGCCTTACCCACTTGCAGGCGTGTCGGTTCGCCATCCGAAGAAGGCGCAAGGGTAAACGCGTGTCCTACAACAGTCGAGCCAAATCGTTGTAGGTTACAAAAATCATCACCGCCCCAAGCAGTAAGATCCCTATCTGCATCACACTCATTTGCAGCCGTTCGGACAGTGGCTTGCCGCGCAGCATCTCCAGAGTCGTAAAAACGACGTGTCCTCCGTCCAACATGGGAATGGGCAGCAAGTTCAGAACACCCAAAGAGACACTCATCAGGGCCATGATGTTGAGAAAAAATTGCCATCCGACTCGCACCGAGTCTCCGGCAATTTTAACGATGCCCACTGGGCCCACCAGATTCTCGGCCGACACGCTTCCGACAATCATCTTTTTCATCATACTCAGGGTCATGACCGTCAT
>JAACDS010000122.1 GCA_009936895.1 Pseudomonadota bacterium | reverse complement strand
TAGGCTTAGGCGCCAGTGGACCTCAAGTCGTCGAAGGTCTGCACAGCACCCGATACAACAAGCCACTGTCGCGACTGAGAGAAACCGTCGAAATTTGCCGTATGATTTTCGCCGGCGAGAAAGTCCAATACCAGGGCGAGATTTTTCAGATGCCTTTGCCCGAAAGCGAAGGCAAGCCGATTAAGATCGCTCACGAGCCGGTCGACATCCCCATTTACCTCGCCACCCTCGGCCCCAACGCGTTGCGTTATACCGGTGCCGCCGCCAACGGCTGGTTAGGCACATCGTTCTCGCCGAATCATCCCGGTGCACACTTCGACCACCTCAAACAAGGTGCCGAGAGCGTTCAACGCCGGATCAACGATCTCGATCTTTGCGTTTCCGTGCGGGTCGAATTGGGCGACGACATCGATGCCATGATCGCCCGTCGCAAGCCAGCGGTCGCCTTCAATATGGGCGGCATGGGCTCTGCCAAAACCAATTTCTATAACGACGCCTTCAAACGTGCGGGCTACGCAGATGATGCACTGGCGATCCAGCAGCTGTGGCTCGACGGTAAGCGCGAAGAAGCAGCCCAGCGGGTGCCCACAGACATGGTGACGCAGTTTCAGGCCTTGGGAGATCGGGACATGGTATCGGAGCGGCTGGCGAAATACCGCGATGCCGGCGTCACCACAGTCAAACTTGGCTTAGACAGCGCTGGCCCTATTGGGCCCGCCCGATACGAGCTGTTGGAACAAATTGTCGATATCACAAGAGGCCTTACATGAAGTTATATATGGTTCCGCTAGCCCCCAACCCCACTAAGGTCATGCTCTACATCGCTGAACGCGAAGCTCTTGGTGTGCATATGTCTATAGAACAGATTGTGGTCAACACCGTCAAAGGCCGTCATAGAGAGCCCGAGCACTTGGCGCGCAACCCCTTCGGCACCGTACCCGCGCTGGAACTGGATGACGGCACCTATCTGGTGGAGTCCTTGGCCATGATCGACTTCCTAGAAGACAAGTTTCCCGACAACACCATGTATCGGGGCACGCCGGAAGAAAAAGGCAAGGCTCGAGATCTGGAGCGGGTTATCGACCTGCGACTGGGCGGACCCATGGGGGCTTTTGGCCATGCCACCAACTCACCGCTGGGGCGCCCGCCAGAACCGGAAAAAGCCGCCCATTATCTGGAGTCCATGCAAACACCGCTGAACTATTTGGAAACTCTGCTCGGGGACGGACGTCCGCTGTTGTGCGGAAACCATGTAAACGTCGCAGACTGTACTCTGCAGTCGTTTCTGCAATTCACCCGCTTCGTTGAAGCGGATGTGTTCGGCGACCGTCCATTGCTCCGTGCTTGGGACGAACGCTATCGGGCGAGGCCACCAGCACAGGCCGTACTCAAGTGGTAGCCTCTGCAGCGCACGCCTGCTAGGAAATAGCCGCCACGCGAAAGCCCAGTCTAGGAAAATGCACGGCGACATCGCCAGCACGGGGGTCCGTTCGCTGAACGATCAGTTCGTTCATTGACGCGAGCAGCAGTGCCCCCCGAGTTGGCTGGAAGCCGTAGTCGATGGGCAACACCTCTACGGTATCGCCAATCGCAAACCGCGGCTCCGAGGTTTCGGATGTCACAGGCGTTGCCGCTGGCTGGCTGTTGAGGGCAATTTCCACCGCTGCATCACCGGAAATCGTCGTCGGCTCACCGTGACCGAAGGCTGCCATTCTTTGCATCCATTGAGCCAACGCGGGCAACTCATCCAGGTCGCTTTTCAGCACGTCGTTTTTGTAAACAAACCAGCAGCAATGGTAAGTCGAAAAATCCAAAATGGTCGGCGACTCGCCACCCAAGAACTTCGCCGAGGACAATTGCGCCTCCACACGCTTCATATGCTGCAGCCAATGCGGTTCGGCAACGCTCAGATCCATCCCCAGTTCCGTCGAGCCCTTACTCAGCTCGGCTCGGTCTTTCATGAACGCTTCAGCAACGGCTGGATCACTGAAAAGATCGTTTGCAACCATGGCTCGAGGCTGGAAAGCGACCGCAACACTGACCTTGAACAAAAACGTATCGGTCCAATGAACAGCGGCCGTCAGCCCGGCGATCTGCTCTTGGGGATAGATGGGCTTGTCGGGAAAGACGCCATCGAGGAATCGGCAAATAATCCCGGAATCGCAATAAATGTCTGCCCCGTGCTGCAGTACTGGCGTCTTTCGATAGCCGCCTGTTAACGCCATCAGATCCGGCTTGGGCATAATCACCGGAATCTCTACGGTCTGATAAGCCTGTTCTTTGTAGCCCAGCAGACAACGGATTTTTTCCGAAAAAGGCGAGCCTGCGTATTGGTGAAGGATAACGTTGGTCATAAAAGTCTGCTCAGTTGTAATGCGCTCACCCTACCAAGCTATCGCGTAGGGAGAAATGCTCAAAGCAACGCGCCCCAATCGTGTTGACTTTTACGGTCGATTCGTAAGCCATCGATCAACTGACAATGACATTCAATTGCTTCGGCCCGCCCAACTCTCCGACCGTTGCCGTTTTCGGCTCAGTCAGCATCACGCTGCTGTACCGTTCGGCCATTTGCTCCGCCACGATCTTGCCTTCTAGCCGAGCGAGGTGCGCCCCTAAACACACGTGAATACCAAACCCCAAACCCAAATGCTGATTCGGACTGCGGTCAATCTGAAAGGTATCCGCAGCATCGAAGACACGCTCGTCACGATTTGCGGAGGCAATCAACGGCACCACCAGTTCTCCTGCTGCAATGGTCTGCCCGGCAATTTCAACCGACTTCGTTGTACGTCTTACCGTGGCTGAAAACGGCGAGTAAAAGCGCAGCGCCTCCTCAACAAAGGAACTCGCCAGCTCAGGCTGCGCCTTAAGGCGCGCGAGAGTTTCCGGCTGCTCGTGAAAAATCCGCGCCGATGCGGTGATCAACCCTGTGGTGGTTTCGTTGCCGGCAATCAGCAGCAATCGACAAAAACTCAGCAGTTCCTCATCATCCAATTTGCCGTCTTCAGTCTCCGTCGCTACCAGCTGGCCCAGCAAGTGCTCTCTCGGCTGATCACGTAAATCGTTAATTCGCTCCAAAAAATAGGCGTTCATCTCCTCGGCAGCTCGTTCGGATTCTGCACTGGGGGTACCAAACAAAATTTCGCCAATGTTGCTGAAGATTTCGTCTGACCATGCTTTGAATGTGGCCATATCGCCGTCTTCAACACCAAGCATTTCGGCGATGACCATCACGGGCAGGGGTGCCGCTAAGGCCTGAACCAGATCGACCTCCGCATTGGTCGGCATGGCGTCGAGCAGGTCTTTGCATCGTTCTCGAATCTGCTCTTCTTGTTTTTGAATCTGCCTCGGCTTGAAAGCCACGCTTACCAAACGGCGCAGCCGGTGATGCACCGGCGGATCGCTGAACAACATGGACGGTGCGCCACGTTCTTCGGGCGGACGTATGGAAACCTCCGACGAGAACGTCTCATGGTCGCGCAAGATGGCGTGCACGTCGGCATGACGCGCTACCTGCCAAGGCCCATCCTCTTCCAACTGCGTTACCGGCGCGTGATCGCGTAATAATTTAACACCCTCGTAAGGCTTCATCGCTTCTTGCTCATCGGTCATGAGTAAACCACCGCTTTGAGTATTGATTAAAGAGTCAGGTAGAGTATACCGGCTACCGACCATCCCAAGCTCAACAGCTTGCCAGAAAATGCGAACAGAGGCTTAGACGTGAAACTGATTAGCGATGAAATTTTGATCGACTCCGGGCAACAGGCGCCTACTTTTAATGCCGCTTATCCTATGTTCGACGGCTTCAACTTTGGTGATCCGGCCGCATGGACCAAGGGTCATCCCTTCGACGTTTACAAGAAAATGCGGGAACAGGCCCCGGTGATGTGGTCACCGGGCGAAAAAGGTCTTTCCGGCATTTGGTCTCTCACCCGCTATGAGGACATCAAGCAGACAGAACTGGCCCACAGCGTCTTTTCGTCCCAGCGGGGCAGCATCAATATGGCGGTGCCTAACCGAAAGCAGTGGCGGCCCGAGAAGTTAATGCCTGCCGCCCTGAATTCCCTGATCAATATGGACGAGCCGCTACATCGGGAAATGCGGATGCAGCAAAGCGACTTCTTTTTTCCCGCTTACGTCGCCACCATTCGCGATCGGGTCGCTACCCACATCGACGGTCTGCTGGACGAGATGGAACGCAAAGGTCCGGTTGTCGATTTCGCAAAAATGTTTTCCGAGGAACTGCCGCTGTTCACCTTATGCGAGATGCTTGGCGTGGACGAACGCGACCGGCCAGCCATCAAAGTCTGGATGCATCATTTGGAGCTTGCGGCGCAGTTTTTGGCGAATCCATGGCAAACATTTTTCTCCGAACCTATGTTTCCGCTCCGCTTCAACCGGGTCGTGACGGATATGTTTGCCTACGGTGAGCGTGTCATGGCGGATCGACGCGCTAACCCTCGGGAAGATCTCTTGACGATCATTGCCCAATCCAAGCTGAACGGCGAACTGCTGCCCCAGGAATTCCTGGACGGTTCATGGCTGCTGATCATATTTGCCGGCAACGACACCTCACGAAATTCATTGTCTGGCACCATTCGTCTGATGAATGAATTCCCAGAACAACGCGCCATGGTGCTGGAAGACCCCGCTCTCATTCCGCAAATGTCTGAGGAAGCTCTACGCATGGTGTCACCGGTAATCCATATGCGCCGCACGGCCACCGAGGACGCCGAGATTAACGGCCAGAAGATTGCCAAGGACGAAAAAGTGGTGCTTTGGTACGGGGCGGCTAATCGGGACCCCGACGTTTTCCCAAACCCTGACATGTTCGACATGCATCGCCCCAACGTCGAGAAACATCTGGCCTTCGGTCACGGCGTGCACAAATGTCTGGGCTCTCGTATCGCAAAAATGCAGTTGCGGTTGGCGTTCGAACGTATTTTTGAACGCTTTCCGAATATCACCTGGACAGGCAAACAAACTATTTCACCCAACGCTTTGGTTCACGCCATTTCGAGTTTGCAGGTGAATCTGTACGGCCCAAACGGCAAGCGTCCGGCTCAAGTCCAAGTTCGCTGATCGAAAAAGCCGAGCGCACGGCTCCAGCCGTCCAGTAACCCACTCGTTTTTCACGGCTTGCGGGATACTTTCACGATCCTACAACCCTTTGCGGGAGAGCAAGATGGAAGGCAAACAGGCCCAAGTACAGGTTTGGTTCGACAGCCAGTGCCCGTTGTGTACGAAAGAAATTGCGTTCATGAAACGATTGGATTGGTTCAAGCGCATTGATTTCATCGATATTTATACGACCACCGACTGCCCACTGGACTCTCGGCAGCTCCTCGAGCGCTTCCATGCCCAGGAGAAAGGTCAGCCCATCGTTGATGGCGCTGAGGCTTTTACTGTTCTGTGGCGACACTTACCCTTGCTGAAACCGTTGGGCGTCTTGGCTCGCACTCCGCTTGTGTTGAAAATGCTGGAGAGAGCCTACGTTCAATTCTTGCGAATCCGACCCACATTGCAGAGATATCTTGGCGGCTAAGCATGCTTCCGACCGCGACATCTACTCTCAGATTGGGCAGCATTCGACCATGTACGCGGTCATATTCAAAGCACAAATTAAAACCCAAGACCCGACTTATGCGAGCACCGCTGAGCGACTGCGGGAGCTTGCTCTGCAGGAATACGGTTGTCTCGAATTCACCTCAACCACCCAAGGCTCT
>JAACDS010000121.1 GCA_009936895.1 Pseudomonadota bacterium | reverse complement strand
GTAAAATTTGCTATGTTCACCGTATAAGAGAAGTGCTCGCGCGAGGATTTTTCTTTGTTGAACACACGTTAGGGTTGTCCGATGAGGTGCTAAATGAATCACGAGCTTCAAGTAACAATTATTAAAGAATTGATGAGTCAGTTAGATGAAGGCAGAAACATTGATGCCGGTGTCCAATACAAAATGCCAACACAGTCTTATGTCTGCCCTGAAATTGCTGCGCAAGAGCAGAGTCACTTTTTCATGGATCATCCGCAACTTATCGGTTTGTCTGGAGACCTGCCGGCCCCGGGGTCTTTTCTGACCCTCGACGACTTCGGAGTGCCAATATTGGCGACGCGTGATAAATCCGGTGTCTTTCATGCGTTTCTAAATGCCTGCCGTCATCGCTCGGTCAAAGTGGCCCAAGAGGAGCGGGGCACTAAACATGTGTTTACCTGTCCGTTCCACCATTGGAGTTACGCCAATAGCGGTGAACTGATTACTATTCCCAACAATGATCATTTCGGGGACGTCGACAAGTCCTGCAGAGGTCTCATCGAATTGCCTTGCGCCGAAGAAAGTGGGCTGCTCTGGGTCCATCCAAATCCCCAAGGCAGCTTAGACCTTGGTACGTTGCTGGGCGGGCTGAGTACTGAGTTTCCCTCGTTCGAAATGGAGCGGCAAGTCAGTGTGGGTCAGACGACGATTGATAAGGCCCTTAATTGGAAGTTTGCCAACGACACCTTCGGCGAGACCTATCATTTCGGCAAGTTGCACAAAGACACGCTCGGACGTTTGTACTACGGCAACAACCTACACTTTGAAGAATTCGGGCGTCACCATCGCTTTGTTACAGCCAATCGAGGCATGGAGGCCATGCGCCAATTGCCTGAGGCCGAATGGAACATCAGCAAATGTACCTTCGTGCTCTATCACCTGTTTCCGAACGTTCAGTTGATCACGAGTAAGGCATCGACGACGCTTATTCGAATCTATCCAGTGAAGGGTGAACCGTCGCGATCAATCACGCGCATCAGCTTTTACTATGCGCCGGAATTAGCCTCAGAGGCATCGGATTTAGATGACGAATCAAGGAAAGACAGAGACGCCTACGATTTCGAAGGAGAGCGCGCGAGCCTTTCGAATGCCCTAGAAGTGTTCAAATCCACGGTGGAAAACGAGGATTATGCGATGGGTGAGATGCAGCAACGAGCGGCAGAAAGCGGCCTGTTGAAAGAGATCATTTTCGGCCGAAACGAGCCAGCGCTGCATCATTTTCATAACAACTATCGCGAGGCATTGGGCCAACCCTTTTTACAAAGGCTCTAGTTCGGATGACAGATTCCTCAATCCGGGCTTTACCACGACCGGAATATCCGCGGCCTTTGCTCATGCGTGACCAGTGGCTGAATTTGAACGGTGTTTGGAGGTTCCAGCCCGATCCCGCGGAGCTCGGGCAGGCGGGCTTGTGGTATGCGCCAGCACAGTGGCCTGATGATGGAGCCGCTGACATTACCGTTCCTTTTGCTCCGGGCTCTCAAGCCAGTGGGATTAATTGGGCGGAGCCAACGAACGTTGTCTGGTATCGCCGGGTATTTGATCGGCCGGATTGGTCTGCCCAAGATGTCTTGCTGAACATTGGAGCCTGCGACTACACCACCGATGTATATCTCAACGGGCACCACGTGTGCCGACATCAAGGTGGTTATACGCCACTGCAATGTAGCGTTGGCCGTTTCCTAAAAGAGACCGACAACGTCCTCGTCGTGCGCGCGTCGGATACGGATTCTTGGCAGCAGCCAAGGGGCAAGCAGGCCGGCGACACCCGTTGGCCAATCGATTACGACTCGGTGATCGGCATTTGGCAGACCGTCTGGCTGGAGCCAACGCAAGAGAACTACGGACACAGCATTTTCAGCCGTTATGAGCTGGGTTCTCGTGAGTTGAAAGTCACACTGACATTGGCGGAACAGTGTCAGGGCAGCTTGGAGATTGAGGTCTTCCTTGACGGTGCCAGCGTGATTCTTGGGCAGTCGGCTTTTGCCAATCGTAATGAGAGTACAGTAACGCTTAGAATCGATGAGCCACAACTTTGGTCGCCAGGAAGCCCTGTCTTGTATGACCTATCGATCAAGGTGTTGAGCGAAAGCGGCGAGTTGATCGACCAGATTACCAGCTACACCGGATTGCGGGAGGTGCGCTGTGAAGGTGGGGCGGTCTTGCTGAACGGAGAGCCTCAATATTTGAAGGGCGCGTTGGATCAAGGCTATTTCCCAGGTGGCTGGTACACGGCTCAGGATGACGCGGCTTTGCGCCGTGATATCGAACTGACTAAGGCTATGGGCTTTAACTTTGTCCGTAAGCACCAAAAACTCGAAGATCCCCGTTACTTGTATTGGGCAGATAGGTTGGGGTTAATGCTTTGGGCCGAGATGCCTGCGGGCCGAATTTTCTCTACCCAGCTCAGTCAATCCTGGTCAGAGCAATGGCCTCGGGCGGTGATACGAGACCGTAGTCATCCCAGTATTGTCGGTTGGGTAGTGTTCAACGAATCGTGGGGTATTTGGCATCAGGGCGAACGGGCGGAACAACGCCATTTGGCTGATGCACTTTACCACCTGACAAAATCACTGGACCCGACGCGGCCGGTGATTGGCAATGACGGCTGGGAATTTTCTACCGGCGACGTATGGGCTGTACATTCTTACGAGCACGGTGATGGAGGATTGGCGCGTTGCATTGAGGGGTTGATTGAGTCGCCTCAAACTCAAGTGACAGAAATAGGGCGGCCACGGCTGGGCGCGCTAGTCGGCGCCGACCCACGCTCCCTGCCCATGGTGCTGTCGGAATGCGGTGGGATCGGTTTTGTCGATGCGGGTAAACGAGAGGGTAAGGAGCCTGATTTTGCATACGGTGATATACCGAAAACCGCGGAACAGCTTTTGCAGATTTGTCAGCGCTTGCTTGCGGAAATTGGTGGTATCCCTCAGCTCAACGGGTTCGTGTGGACCCAGCTTACGGATGTCCAGCAAGAAGTGAATGGCTTGCTGTATTTCGATCGCCGGGCAAAAATCCCGGTAGAGAAAATTGCAGATTTAGTCGGAAATACCGCGAAAAATCGTGGAACGCTGTCTTAAAGGCACGCGGGTGCCTTGGCTATAATGCGTGCGCTGCAGGGACTGTAAAGCGCAAACCATAAAGAAAATGTTCGGCAACGCTCAATGTAGGCGCTCGGTCACTATGGCTCATAACATTAAACGCATCGTATGCACAATTCGTCTTGCTCTCGCTCTGGGTCTTATCGTCCAGA
Organism: Pseudomonadota bacterium; assembly: GCA_009936895.1. Taxonomy (GTDB): domain Bacteria; phylum Pseudomonadota; class Gammaproteobacteria; order Pseudomonadales; family Azotimanducaceae; genus UBA4421. The sequence continues at coordinate 6,190 of JAACDS010000121.1, read as the reverse complement.
CTGGCAACGCCCTAGCCGGCTACGACCCCAATGCACCGATGTCTACAACGCGGAACGGCGACATTGACATTGCTTACAGCGTTGTTGGGGACAAGCAAGCCGAACCGATTTTGATCGTAATGGGTTTGGCCGCCTCTCATCGTGTTTGGAATCCAGCGATTATTGATGGATTGGTGAACGGGGGGTATCGCGTGATACTGATGGACAACAGAGATGTGGGGCAGTCATCGAGAGTAGAGGGCAAAGGGAAGTTCTGGCTGGGTTGGCAGATGCTGAAATATCAAATTGGTTGGACCGTGAACTCACCCTATACCCTCCGCGATATGGCTGCGGACGCCATGTCCGTATTAGACGCTTTGAACATTGATCGTGTCCACGTGATTGGTGCGTCCATGGGGGGCATGATCAGCCAGGTGATTGCCTATGATTATCCGGAGCGGGCTCACTCCTTGGTGTCAATCATGTCGACGACCTGGGCGCCGCATCTGCCGGCTCCCGGCAAGGCACAGCAAGACGGTCTTTCCGATATGAACGAAAGTTCGCAAGATGAGGCCGCTCGTTTAGAGCAGTTGGGCTTCTATACCAGCGCGTTACCCAATCAATTGACTGCGATTTTAAACGCCGGAGACCGCACTGAGCGAGTTGGGCAAATTACGGCCCCAACCTTGGTGCTGCACGGTTCTGAAGACAAGCTGCTAACCGTTGAACACGGTCGCCACACCGCCGAAACCATTTCGGGCGCGAAATTTAAGGTGTACGACGGCATGGGCCATAATCTGCCCGACGACATCGTGCCGATGATGGTCAGTGATATGTTAGGCCATCTGCGCGGCCACCCAATGGACGCTGGCACAGTGCCGCAAGTCAAGTAACGAAGGTGGTGAGATGTCAGCTAGAGCCGCCACCCCCCCTTACGTAGTGTCGTTTTATTGCTTGGCAGCTTTCATCATCGCGGCGGAATCGTCGAAAGGCTGAAACGACGCATATTTGCCGTCGACGATTTTGATCATGTGTACGGACTCGGTAGCTAAACCGTCTGCGGTCATTCTGCCGTGAACAAAAACAGTGTTCCCTGATTCGTAAAACTTAATGGGCTCCACTTTAAAGTCCGGCCACATTTCGCTGATCGGGCCAAAAACGCCAGACTCTACGGCGGCGGGGCCAACGTATAGGCCGGTTTACGGTAAGCCTACTTGAATTGTCCAGACCGTATCATCGGCTTGTACGGCGCGCCATGCGTCCATATCTCCGGCATTGAAAGCATCGTAGCCCGCTTTCGCGACGGCAATGTTCTCAGACATCTCGTGAGTTTCGTGATGACCGGCAAAGGCAAGATTCGATACAAAAAGAGCGAGGAATAGGGCGATCAGTTTCATGTTTGATCCTTTTTAGGGTTTTGATTTGGAAAGGTTAGGTTGTTTAAGCTTCCGATTCGTTACAGGAATCGTTTTCGTTTTGTACCCTCTACGGCGGCTTCTCGATCAAATCTCAGCAAGTGGTAAAGTGGATCGACATCACTAGGGGATAAAACAAATGGCCACATCAGTACCGATTAAGCACACCCAGAGCGGCATCATGAAAAAGGGATTTTACGGCTTCAGCTGGACCTATCTGTTTTTCGGTTGGTTTGTGCCGCTGTTTCGCGGTGAACTCTTTATTGGTGCCCTGCACCTGTTGTTTACGATTGTGACGGTTGGCCTGTGGCAACTCATTGTTTGCTTTCTGTATAACCGGCAATACATGACGCGGATGTTAACGTCAGGCTGGGAGCTAAACGGAACTGAAGAGCAGAACGCGGAGGCACGGCGGGCGCTTGATATCGCCGTTTTGTAAGAACTGCAGTAGTCACGTACGACAACGCGATGAGGCCTTCGAATAGGGATTTCTCGCGTTGGGCTTAGTTTTCACCCGCTAACATGTGTCGGACATCGCCCTTGGTCTTAATGCTCAAGACAAACAGATAGACACACAGAAAAGGTGCACCGCCAAAAAATGCGAGTGTCGCCAGTCCGAGGCCGGCAGGTGAAAAACGATTCCTCCAGGCGACCCACAGTGCAGACAGCGCAAGCATGGATAAAAAGTCAGCGTTGAACTGACCGGGCCAGCCAAGCTTTGAAATGTCCTCGAAAAAAATGCTGAATAATCCCAGGCCGTGATTGGCGATAACTGCCATGGTGTATGCGCACAACGTGATGAACACAGCCACGAGAAAGCTACGGAAAATTGTCATGGTCAGCATTCCCCAAATTGACAGCATGGCCGGATATTGATTTCGTTATTCTACAATAAATTTGTTAAGGAGCCATGGTTCGCTGATTCACGTTTGGGGGACGTGTCCTCTGGATACGGTAGTTCCCTATTAGTTAGTCGCCCATTCAGAAGGGAATGGAAAGCCGGGGATTCAGTGGATGTGCGACGCCATGTATCTGAAGTCCCCCTGCCCAACGATTGAGCGAGGTGTTGAGAAACTGGCTTTCGAGCAGGACTCGCATGTACCCAAGGTAGGCGCTGCCCCGATGTCCTGTTGAACCATCAGCACCGCTTTAGTCAGTATTGGCGTCGCTGCTCGGTTGATTTGACGAATCGATTCTGCAAAGAGTTTTATGTGTTTTGGCCAAGGCCAGACAGGGCGGCTAAACGTCAGCGACCGCCCGGCATCAAAAAGATCTCAGTCTTCAAAGCCCAGGAACGACGTCGCTTCTTCGACGCTCTTGCGTTCGGAAACCACGGCGTTGGCAGGAAAGGTGTCGTCGGGCCAACCCAGCGCTACGGCTTTCATAATGACCTGATCGTCTGCAATCTTTGCATGCTCTCGCACAACCGGTGACTGCATGATGCCTTGACTGTTGATCACCGCGCCTAATCCTCGTGACCATGCGGCGTTGACCAATGCAGTGGTAACGGCGCCACAGTCAAATGCCGTATCGTCACTGTCTGCGAGTACGGCATCGTAAGTAATAATCACGCACACTGGGGCATCAAACTGACGGAAGCCGCGTAGCACCCAGTCCTGCCGTTTTTCCTTGTCGTCACGTGCAATGTCCATGGCAGCAAACAGTTGCTTGGCAACGCCAACCTGCCGGTCACGATGTTGCCCTGCGAAGGCTTGTCCGATACGAAACTCACGAGAATGTGGCACGCCTGCCAGATTGCGCTCGGTATTGCCTGCTCGAATAAGATCCAAAGGCTCACCAGAGACCACGGTGAAGTTCCACGGCTGGGTGTTCATTGACGAGGGGGCACGCATCGCTAGAGCTAACACTTCTTCAATTAGCGCCTTAGGTACAGCTTCGTTCTTATAACCTCGAATGCTTCGGCGCCCGGTGACAACATCATCAAACTGCATCTTCTATCTCCTCGAATTAGTGAGGCGACAGTCTAGAGGATTATGCTTCGTACAAAAATTTGATTTACGTTTTTTCGAAGTCGCTGGGGTCAGATTTTTCCGCTGCGAGACGCTCACTAAGGAGTTTAATGTTCTGCTCGTGGGTGGTTCTATCGATCTGATAAAGGCTGATGCAGGCGATGGCGCCCAAAATAAGCGAGCAGTAGGCGGGCAAAAACAGCTGTGCCAGTTCCAAGCGATGTTCGGCGGTAAAATCTGCCACGCTGGTGATCGAGTCGAAACCGACTGCTGAAATGATCAAACCCGCACTGATGATGCCCGACGCGCTGACGAACTTGCCAGCGAAGCTCCGCGCGGCGAAAAACAAACCTTCCGAGCGTCTGTTGGTTCGCTTTTCGCTGTCCTCGACCACATCGGCCATCATCGAATCCAGCATGACTGCCGATACAATGAAGAGCGCTACTTCGGTAAAAATAAAGGCCGTGTAAATAGCAATAGACGCGGTAGAACCAAGTGCCGGCCAGTACCCCAGCAACACACAGATAAAAGGAATGGGATAAATGGCCAGTCGCGCTAACTGCAGTGAGATTGCGGTGACTTTCTTACCCAAGATAAGTCCCAATTTAGGAGCCAGTGGCCAAGCAATAAAGGGCGCAACCAGTACCGCGACACCGGTTATTCCGATCTGCGCGCCGGTGAACTCGAAGAAAAATCGGGTGATGTAGAGATACAGCGCCGTGCTCAAACCCGCCGCAGCCCCAAATAGGAGTGAGTAAAAAAACAGCGCTGCAAAGTTGCGGTTTTTCAAAGACTCGAAGATTTGACTGAATTCTTTGCCGATGGCATTAAAGCGAAAGGATTCTTGGGGGCGGGGCATTTGTGCCGCGGCTCGCTGGGTGCCTAGGCTCGAAATGATGATGGCTAGAGCGATGATTACAGCGCCGACGGTACCGTAGATCATGTAGCCAGTGGCGGATGCAAATCCGTAAGCGCCTACCCAGAAAGTCACATTAATGGTGTGTAGGCCATTGCCCCCCGTCCAACCGAAAAGGTGACGCAATGCGAGCCAGCGGTTGCGACGGTCGTAGTCCTTCTCAAGATCCGGTAGCAGCGCCGTGCAGGGCACTTCAAATAACGTAGTGCCCGTGCGAATCAAGATGGCGAGAATGAATACGTACCAGAAGGCGTCCTCGCCGCGTACGTCGATCAGCGGATTGAACAGCGCATAGAAACTTGCTGGCAGAATGAACAGAGCCGCGTACATAAAAGGATGACGACGGCCGAGTTTTGACTGCGTTTTGTCAGACCAATGTCCAAGCAATGGGTCGGTCAATGCATCCCAGACAATGGCAATGGCTAGGGCGAGGCTAGCCAGGTAGCCGGGGACGCCCAGTGCCTGGTTAGCAAAGGTCAGTAGCAGGTAGGAAAACGCATTATCTTTGATTCCATAGGCTATGGAGGAGGATCCGTAAAACCAAAAAATTGGCCGTCGTTCCAGTGGTTTCTGCTCTTCGCCTGCGTTCATAGTTAATTTCCTGAATGCTACTCGGTTTTTGCATGAAATTTGGCGCGCATGACCGATATTGCTGTGCACTGATGGCACCGCGAAGAGGAATCTATTGCAAGAGTTATGTTAATTAAATGTTATTGCATTGTGCGGCTAGGAATGTTTTGTTTTTGCGCAGTCGAGACCTGAATTGCCTCCGTCGTTGGCTTGATCCCGAGTGCCGAAGCTGTGCAGAAACGACAAGGCCCGCCGATTGGGCGAGACCAAAGAAAACCGCCAGAGTGGGGCAGGTATTCGCTGGAGCAGATATCTGTTCATCCAGCGGTTCTGCGCAGGGCAGGAAAGAGGCTAGTGGCCTGAGTTGGGTTTGTAACACAGCCCGTCGAAGTCACTGTCGATTTCCGATCCTTGGTAGAACTTGAGTACGCCAGATACAGCGTAGCTATCGCTGTTGAAGGAGACGTTGCCCATGGGCACCTGTGACTCTTTGTTCAGAAGACGCGCTGTCATAACACCATCTTGATGAGCGATGTGCGTCAATTCCATCGGAAAATACAGCCACATCTGGCGGCTACTGAGAAGCAGTCGAATTTCTATGGTTTTGGTGGTTTGCACGTCTTTCCAAATTCCTTGGGTCTGGACAACGCAGCGGTAATCATCCGCACCCCAACTGGCCAGGGAAAGTGTTAGCAACAGCAAGCCTAGGATGCGCTGTTTCATCTTCTAGCAAGCCGCCAGTTTATACGGCGGCCGCTCAAGATCACGGCTGGCGGAGCGCCACGTTGGTGCCGTTCGGCTTTGCACTCGCAACCGTCTGAGAATGGGATTGTCGGGTCCGGCATTTGTTTTTCCTATCAGTGTCTGGATCGAACCCAATGCTTGCTAACGCGTGTCGAAGCGTGGACAACTGCAGCAGCGACTGCACAACAAGTGCCTAAGCTAACATTGCCAGACCTTAGGGCAACCGGAAAAAGCCAGAGGCGGAATGGTTTGCCCGGGCGCGAGCAGCCAAAGGTTTTGCGTTTAGCGCGTTGATTTGTCACGCGTCGGATCGCGAGGTCGATGCATAGCACCGCTTATCCATTGAACGGCATCGTCTGTCGGTCTCGGCATGTCGCCTGGCAAAATGCTTGCTTCACTGAGTCCCAGCGGATGGGGGACGAAGAGGAGGCAAGTATGAAAGTCAAACGTTTCGTTATAGCGCCAGTAATTTACGGGCTAACGCTCTTTTGGATCGCGGTTTCTTCAGGTTGTGGCTGGCTTCCCAGTCCCGGTGTGGCGAGCATTCCGCCGTATCCGATAGCAGGAGATGAAGACAAAATTAAAGCGTTGCGTGC
>JAACDS010000120.1 GCA_009936895.1 Pseudomonadota bacterium | reverse complement strand
TACGCCGATGGCGTCCAAGGCGTGCAGCCAGTGCTCGGTGTTCTCCGCCGCTATCAGCGGAGCAAGTATGCTGTGCAGCTCATCCCTGCGCCCCAGTCGCTTACCCGGATCGTTAAACTCAATGTACTGCTCGGGTATACCCAGTTCACCAAAGAGCGCCTCGACTTGGGTCTCTTTCATGGCGATGACTTGCACATAACCGTCACGGCTGGCAAAGACGTTAGATGTGGGCTGCTTGGTGGGTGAAGCGTTACCGTTCAGTTCAGGCACGTTGCCAGTAACCAAATAACCGGTCATTTGCGGAGCCTGCATGAACAATGCGGTGTCCAGCATGGAAATATCCACCCGCTGGCCTTCACCTGTGTTGGCTCGGCGTAGCAGTGCAGCCGTAATCGCAAAAGCCGCATTCAGAGCCGTGCTCATGTCCACGGCAAAGTAGCCAGATCGCACGGGCCCGGTTTCCGCGTGGCCGCTGATGCTCATCATGCCAGAATAGGCTTGAATGGCACCGTCAAAGGCAGGCAAGCCAGCGCGCGGGCCGGTTTGGCCGAAGCCAGAGATCGAGGCGTACACCAAGTCAGGCTTGATCGCGCGTAAGGCGTCATACCCATAGCCTAAACGCTCGATGGTCCCCGGCTTGAAGTTTTCGACCACGACATCGGCTTGGGCCACCAGCTTGTGAATAATCTCGCGGGCATCCGGGTTCTTGAGATCCAGTGCCAGACTGCGCTTACCGAGGTTCGCCGACAGAAACGAAGGCGCCATGCCGTCACTGCTGGACGACATCAATCCCCGTGTCATGTCGCCGCCCACTGGCTGCTCGATTTTAATGACCTGAGCACCCAATTGCGCCAGTTGTTGGGTCGCAAAAGGCCCGGCAAGGACCTGGCTAAAATCCAGAATTCGGACCCCGGTCAGAGCTTGTTCTTGAGACATGGCTTATTTCCTATTTCGAGTTGCCGCTATCGCCGGACGAGTTCGAACACCCAGAGATTGTTGCTTTGTACTTCGTTAAGCATTGTGTCCAGCGGCGGCTGAGCGGACATGTACTTTCTCGCCAGTTCACCCATTACGGGTCGGAGCAGTTCCGGGTTCTTGGTGCGCTCTAAGGTTACGCGATAAGCCTTGCCGTCAATTCGCAGCAGGGCAGTGCCGTTTTTCTCGGCGTGCATAGGCCAGTGTTTCCACACTTTGCCGACGGTGGAGTTCATGTAGCCGGACGGAATGAAGACTCGATTATTATGTTCCATAATCCAAGACGTGCGCGAACTGACCGCGTCAATCAATTGAACCTCCACCGTGTCGAGATCCTTGGTGAAGGACCAATCCTGTGGTGCAGGCTGCGCGGATTCGCTGAAGGCACCGCCGGGTACCACGCCCCAAGGACCGTCGGCGAAGCCCATGGCGAAAATGAATAAGGCACCGGCAATGGCGATGCCGATAAAGGCTTTGATGACGAATTTGCTGACTGAAATAAGTGTGTTCATGCGTTCCCCCAAACAGCATAGACAGATTAGGTTTCGGAAAGTCTACACCACCGGTGCTTGATGCGAGCATCACCAGAAAAATACCAAGGAGAGACGACATGGGCGCAGCATTGATTACCGGCGCGTCAGCAGGACTCGGAGCAGAGTTCGCTCGACAACTGGCCGCGAAGGGCTTGGATCTTGTTTTGGTCGCCCGGCGGAGGGAAAAGCTGAACGAGGTCAAACAAGAGATTGAGAACAGTTACCCCAATATAAGCGTCAGCATCATTGAAGGCGATTTGAGCCAGCCGGAAACGCCTCAAATCATCGCTGAGCAAATCAGCGCACAGGGCATCGAACTGCATTACTTGGTGAATAATGCTGGCGCGTCAGGACCGCGCCTGCTGCAAGATCAGGACATGGGCTGGCGGCCGCATCACGAGTATTTGACCCTGATGATGACGAGCATTGCTGAGCTATGTCACCGGCTGGTGCCGACAATGGCCGCCGCAGGCTATGGCCGAGTGATCAACGTCACATCGGTGTCGGGGCGCATCGCCAGGGCTGGCGACAGCCACTATGGCCCGGCAAAAGCCTATGTCATCGCCTTGTCTGAGGCGTTGGCTCTGACCGTGAAGGCCCAAGGCGTTAATGTCAGTGCGCTATGTCCCGGTTTTACCCATACGGATTTTCACGCCACTGCTGGGATGAACGAAATCAAGCAATCGACGCCAAGCATGCTGTGGTACAGCGCCGAAGAGGTCGTGCGAGAGGGTATAGCCGGCGTCGAAAAGGGCAAGGCCATCGTGGTATCCGGGAGGCTGTACCGCTGGCTGGATCCATTGATGCAGTCTGTGTGGACGCGATGGTTGTTTAAGGGAAGGGGCCTACCCGCTTCCTCCAGTGACTAGGCAGAAAAATCTGCGCTGATGCGGTGCTGAGCTGATTGACAGCACACCCAGAATCGGTACCATACGCGACCTCGAAAGAGTGCTGAAAGACGGGTGTTTAGCTCAGTTGGTAGAGCGGCGCCCTTACAAGGCGTAG
>JAACDS010000119.1 GCA_009936895.1 Pseudomonadota bacterium | reverse complement strand
GCTATTCAAGCGCTAACCGGGTGGGGCATGATGCACCTGCAGCTGAAGCTGAATGCATTGAATGCGTCCATCGTCATCGCCAGCGGTCAGATCAACTACGCGAAACCTGTTGGCGAAGACATCGCTGTGCGCTGCAGCTTTGGTGAACATCTGATCGAGATGGAGAAACTCAGAGGTACCGGCAAGGGGCGATTCCCTCTGACCTGCGAAGTGTTACTGGCCGATGGCTCGCCGGCAGGTGAATTCAGCGGTATTTATGCCGTGCGCTTAAACCGCTGACTCAACCAAGCCGCCAGTCGAATGCACAGGGCCACCAAGCCCAGAGCAGCCATGACTTCAGCCCATCGTGAGCCCGACTCCAATGCAACCCCAACGAAGGTTTGCATGAAAATGAGCCAGACATAATGGATGCCAATAGTATGTAACCGCTTCCACCCCGCGCCAAGCCTGCGACGAGCCGCATCCGTGCTGGTCAACGCCATCGTCCACATCAGAGCGAAAGCCGCGCCCCCAAAGACACCGGTCACCCCGTCCAAGGGCTCACCGGATGTGATCAAAAAGGCAGCGACATAACCGAAGTGAACGGTGAGGCTGGCAGCCGCAGCCAACCCGACATAACGACGCTGTATCAGCAGCGGCCTGCCCCAGCCAATGAGAAGAACGAGAGGACGAGCAACGTAGGCCAGTAGAAGTGCACCAAAGCCCACACGAGCCGTGACCCGGAGCATATAACCAATGTGTTCGCTCAAGCTCTCCGGGCTAGCAGCACTGGGTGCCACTGCATAGGCAATAGCGATGACGATCAGTGCGAGGGCGATGATACTCAGTCCCCACATCTTTATTGTCAGTTGCATGTGCCCTCCGCGGTCATCAAGGTGCTCGAAACTCTAACTTACTGGTTAAGCCCAAAACAGGCTCAGCAATACCATTGCGAATCTGGGGTTTGAATTGCCAGCTCGCGACGGCCTGCGAGGCGGCAGCATCAAACAGACCCGGAGGTTCGCTGCGGATTACGCGAAGGTTTTCCACCTTACCTTCGTCACTCACATCGTATGCAACGGTAACCAACCCACCGACGCCTTCGGATTTCAATCTTGCGGGATACACCGGTGCGCTGCCGCTCACCAGCTGCAGGGGTTGGTTTGAGGCAACTTGAGAGGCGCAAGAACTGAGAAAACTGATGACAAACAGGCCGACGGAAAGTGCAGCATTCCGACGCAGCGCACCCAAACCTTCGTAAACCTTATAATCGATCCGCATATCGCCACTCCTCTGCCCTATACTGAAAGCTCTTCAATCAACGATCTATCGGCGTTACAGATGTCACAACAACCCGATCCGAATTCTGTGAACTACGACAATTCGCCAGCTAAGCCAGACAACTCCCAGGAACAGGATAGCCTGAGCCTTATGCAGATGTTTGGCAGCGCCTTAGCCGCCATGGTGGGAGTGCAGTCGAAAGAAAAGCGAGAAAGAGATTTCGCCAAGGGTAAGGCCAGCCACTTCATCATCGTCGGCGTCGTGCTCACAGCCCTGTTCGTTTTGACCATGGCCGGCCTAGTCACGTTGGTGATAAACGTCGCAACCTAGGTGCATTCTGCAACAATCCGCGCCATTGATGTCCTGCTACTTTCAAAAGACTGAAACAAAGCGAACTGTTCCTTCGCTCGCTGCAAGTTGTCGCCGTGCTGAGGCACCGAAAAATACACATCACCACTCAAGTGATCGGTTAGAAATCTCAGACCCAGCATAAAGGCCAAATAAGAGGGTGCGGCAATCAGATATTCATTGCCCAGAGGGACTGAACCACGCCCAGAGAGAAAACCCTGAACACAGACCCGATAGTCATCGGCATCAACCCCACCTCGGCTAAAGGCTACAGACCGAACCAGATCACCAAAATCCCAGGCCCAGTGACCGTTCATATTGTTGTCCAGGTCAATCACCGACAGTACACGCTCGCCCTGTGCGTCAAACAACACATTGTTAATTTTACAGTCGCCGTGAATGACCGCGTTGGGCTGCATCAGAGCACTTGGCCACTGACGATGAGACTGGGCAAGCGCAATACACGGCATCGCCTCCGCGCGCTCAGTCTGAGTTGCCGTCGCCAACACCCGATCGAACTGACGCAAATAGCCTGCCATGCTCAAAAAGCCGGGAATCGTCTCAACCAGTTGGTCAGCATCTAAACCCGCCATCGCTCGCTGGTAGGCACCGAAGGCTTTCGCCGCCTGCCGGATTTGCTCCCGGTTTTGGGGGGGGTCGCAGGTTTTTGAACCCTCGATAAAACGCCAAAGACGCCAAGAATAGGCTGCGCCATCTGATGCGTGAACGAATGTCGACTCGCCCAACCGCGTTGGTATCAACTCGGGTAGACGATATTCGGCGACAAAGGCAGATGCGGCGGACAACCGTTCAATCACCAAGCGAGTTTGCTGCATCAGTAAATCGATGTCGCCATACACAGCCGTATTCACGCACTGCAGCACGTAGCGTTCTGCCGGTTTTTCCTGATCACTGAGCAGAAACGTTTGGTGTATGTGCCCATTACCCAAAGGCTCAAGCACAGGCGTATCAAGCCATGCGCCTGCAGCTGCGTGAGCCAGCGCTAACCACTGTTTCTTATTTTTCAATCTGAGGACTTTCGCTGCCACTTGCAGTCGCCGAACCCAAGGCGAAGTGCCAGTAGGTCAGTGGAGCCGCAATATATTCTCCATAGGAGATATCCAGTGCCGACAAGCGATGTCGAGCATCCACTAAGGTACAAGCATCGGACTCTAGAGACAGCAGGACATCCGCGCCTTGTTCCAGCGCGGCCAATACCGCGGATAATTCGCCCTTCGGTTTGTCGTCTGGCCAACCGCCCACCAGCTCTTTCACTCGAGCCGCCGAGTCGAAGAGCGTTAGTTCATCTAAGCGTCGCGCTGACATACTCTCCGGCGGCAAGAAATCGGCCACGCGATCCAGTGGTGTATCGGCTTGGTAAGGCCGAGCCTTAGGCATCTCAGAGCCTGCAAGTCTGGCTCGCAACGCTTGCTCGCCCAGCAAACGTCCATACCATTTCACCGGCTCGAGCAAGGCCAGCAATGAAATCTGATCCTCATCAAAGCCCATCTCATGCAGCTTGCGCCGGGCGGTTAACTCTGGATCTTCTGGCAAGCTCAACCAGCAAGCCTGCAGGCGCCGGTACATGCTATCAACGTCCGTGCAGCTTGCCGGGGACCAAAGCCGTTCAGCCACCGCAGGCAACCGACTCCAAAGCCGCGTCGCGAGCACCGTCGGATCAACCAGCTCTGCCCACAGACAGGCCTCGCCACCCATGACACTTACCTCTCCGGCTACTTCGCCGGCGAAATTCGACTTTCCGACACGCCACTGTTTGGTCCACTCAATGCCATCAGCAACATGGCGCAATCGTGGGTCGCCCTGCAGCGCGTCTTCTTGTTCAAGCCACTGACTTTGTGGAGTCTCGGGGTCAAAACCATAGTGAATGTCGGCAGGATAGTGCAGATCTAAATAGTAAGGAGCGGATACCAGCGTTGGTTTTGACAGAGCCAAGGCACGATCTCGCGTGGTAGCTCCGCGCCAGTTTTGCACCACGCAGTCTGGCATATC